>NZ_JBADWU010000082.1:0-15172 GCF_056203535.1 Candidatus Limimorpha sp.
TCGACAAATTTACTCCGCATTTACTTTCTCCCGTCTTGGCGGAATATGATTTTTTGAACCGCAGATTTCGCTGATGACGCTGATTTTACGCAGATTGGATTTTTGGATGCGCATCCTTCGACAAGCTCAGGAACCGCGCATGAATTTTTACGGATTGGCTGGCGCGAGATGAATTTTGGACATAAATCTTTCATAAATCTATCATAAATATTTGCTTCCGCTTTTTGGACAAAGGAAACATAAAGAAAAAGATTTGTGTTAGATTTGTTTCCCTTTAGAAATTTACTCCGAAATTACTCTCTACCATAGGCAGGAAAGCAGCCGATAGCCTTACAGCCTTGCGAGGATTTCTTCTGGCTTGAAACCAATCTTGATAATGGTGCAGAGACCACGCCCCATATCCTTGACACTGGCCCCGAGAAGCCATACCGCATCATCAACAATAAGATAACGGTCGTGGACAGCCTGCGGCAACTGAACACAAGCTATCGGTGCATATTGTGCGTTATGCTTCTCAAAATCGAGTTGCGTCTGTACGTTGTAGCGTGTGTGAACCATGCAGCCTACACCCGTCTTGCGTTTGTCCAGAATCGACAAAGTGCGTTCATCGACATAATTGTCAATGAGTACGATGCGCTGCTCGGCATTTCGTATTAACTCACTCATAAAGTTCCATGCATCCCACACACAGCCTGTCGGTATCAGCAATTCCTTTGGCGGTTGGTTGGTACGCACAATGAAATCGATTTGCGACTGCTGACGCGACATCTTATCTTCGATACTGGCAAATCGGCTATCTATCTGTTGTTGCATAGCCACCAAATGACTATGGACGGCATAACCACTGAGAAGATATTGCTTGATTACGGCATTGGCCCACTGGCGAAACCGTGTACCGACAGGACTTTTGACGCGATAACCTACAGAAATGATGACATCAAGATTGTATAAAACAACTTTCATCCGTTGCGTCTTTCCTGGCATTGCGCCGTGCTGAGTGGTTGTAAAGGAATCCTTGACTACCATTTCGCGTTGCAATTCTCCCTCACGGAAAATGTTACCAATATGAAGGGAAATGTTCTGCTTCGTCGTTGCAAACAACTGCGCCATTTGCTGTTGTGTGAGCCAAACGGTTTCATTCTCCAAACGCACCTCAAGCGAGATACTCTCATTGGGTTGATAAACGACTATCTCTCCCTGTCTTTGCGGTATGATGCTTGTTTCTTCAATAGTTTTCATTTGACAAAATTTCAAAAGGCAGAACTATGCAATGGCAAAAATACAGCTTTTTCAGAAATTTACGATTCATTTGTGGTAATTTGTGCTTTTTATATACTTTTGCGCCATAATACATTCAAATCCATGACAAAAGGTTACACGCAAAAAACAGAATCAGGTTATGAAGATCTAAAAGAAGCCCTGATTGAATTTAAGGCCGTTCAGAATGGCGAAGCACAATCGCGACCTTTGGAAAAACTGATTAATGAACTTTGACAAAACGACATCACGGAAAAAGGAAGTAGAAGAACCGCTGATTTCGCTGATGACACGGATTTTTATGCAGATTGAATTTTTGGATGCGCCCCTTCGACAAGCTCAGGGAGCGCAGGGAACAGCGCATGAATTGACATGGATTGGCTGGCGCGAGATGGATTTTGGACACAAATCTTTCAAAAATCTATCATAAATCCTTGCTTCCGTGCTGGAGAATTATGGCGGCAAGCCGCCTTGGGCTAATCGTCAAAAAAATCCTTCCATCTTTGTAGCTGGCATCGTCTTGACGATGACAGTTGTCGGGCAACCTCCCCGCCTACGCGAGGATGACGACAGCGCACCGACATGGATTAAAAAAGGAAAGAACAAGAAAAAGATTTGTGTAAAGATTTATGTCAGATTTGTTTCCCCTTAAAATTTACTCATAATTTACTCGGAAATTTACTCCGCATTTAGTTCGGAACTTGCTCCTCATGAATCAGTCGCCGCTAATGTAGAGCGGCTCTGATTTACTTTCTTCCGCCTTGGCGGAATATGCCGAGCAAACGTAAATTACCGATAATCATTCATTAATGAATTGGACGACTGGAAATTGCGGTTGCAATCATTTAGCATATTGATAAGCTCCCACATCGGGAATGCCCACACGGCTCACGCCATCGAAATCGAAGGGCACTTCTTCGCCAAAAACTGGATTGCCAATGCCAATGGCGGCTGAGGTGATGCTGTCCAAATGATGGTCGTTGCGGCTGAAGTTGGCAAACATCGGGTCCTTGTTGAAAATGCAATGCTTGAAGCCCGGATAATCCGTGAAGCGTTTCGATTTCAAGAGGCAGTGGTCGAAGACATAATTCGTGTCGGCTTCTTCATAAAACGACGTGGCGATTTCGTTTTCGTTCTTGCCGTAAACGATGCAGTTGTCCAATTCGCAGTTGTGGAGTGGGTAGAGGTAGATTTCATCAATGCCTTCCCGATAATTGTCAATCGACAGAGCCACATAGTTGTTGGCGGCAAAGGTGCAGTAATTGCTAATGGTGCCATGCACGAAACGATAGTCGCCGCCATGAATCTGGACGGCATTCACACCACTGTTGGCGATGACGAAATTCTTCAATTCAGCCGCATAATAAACGCTGTAGAACCCGCATCCCGACTGGTTTTCGATAATCGTATTGCTCACGCGCAGTGCGCTTTGCGTGGCTTTCAGCACCGACTGGCAGTTGATGCCGATGAAGCTGTTGCGGATGATGGCGTGGTCGATGATGTTGTCGGCACCTTCGCGGCCATCCATGAGCATGATTTGGTCCCATTGGCCGGGCTTGTCGGCATATTCGGCTTCCAATCGGTCACTTTCGATGATTACTGGAGCTTCTTTTGTGCCTTCAACGACAAGTTGTCCGTCGCTCCACGAAATGATGCCGCCGTTGCCATGAACATAAACATGTGTTCCCGCTTCAATTTTCAGTGTGCCATACGAATTGATGAGGGCGTAACCATAAATGACGTATGGCCTTTCGTTTGTCCAAACTGTTGTCTCAAGACTATCTGCAACGATTTTGAAAGGTCCGCTGATAGATGAAACGTGTTGATTTCCAACGATGTAATTTGCATTTTGTCCCCAAGCTACAAGTTTTATGGTCTGAATGTTGCCATTGGTCGTGAATTCCAGTTCGTCTTCCACGATGAAAGGCGTATTAAGGTCGCTTGGATTGATGGTGACGCGCAAAAACGAGAAAAGGCTGTCGTTGGCTGGAATTACTTTGTCGTAAAATTCGGAACCAGTTTCCCCGTCAACGTTGAGTTTGAAAGGTGAACTGTCGCCGCCAACTATGCGTATATTGCTGATATTGAGTGCGTCATCATGGCGGTTGTAAATCATCAATTCGTGTGTGGTGGAGCCAATCGAGGTGAAGACGGTGTCGAAAAGCAGCGAATCGGAAGAAAATTCGAGCTTCAGGTGAGTGTCGGTGCTGATGTTCTGTTCTTTTCTACAGGAAATGATGAACAGGGATATGATGACAATTGTTAGGATGTGCGTCAGTCTTTTCATGGAATGAGATTTGGGCTGCAAAGTTACAAACTTTAATTAGATACGCATGACTTCGAGAAATATTGTATTTTTGTCGCAAATTTATATCGTTATGAAACGCATACTTCTAACTTTGGTTTTGGCTTTTGGCCTGTTTTCGGTTTCTCAAGCCCAGTTTCTCTCTGATGTGGCGGATATGAAAGGGAAGACGGTGATTGGCGGTAATTTCGGCTTAGGTGTGGGTGGCCGCAATTTCAGTCTTACCGTTGCGCCACAAATCGGTTATCGGGTGCGCAACGCCATCGAATTGGGCGGCAGGCTTTCCTACAGTCTCAGTGCCTATTTCGATGCACAATATGGCAATTCATCGCTGCATTGTTTCGGAGCAGGCCCATACGCAACAATTCAAATCTATAAAGGTTTGAGTGTCCATGTCGAGGATGAAGTGCTGTATTGTTTGCAACGGTTTAACCATCAAACGGTTACGGTCAGAGACAAATGGTACAACAGCGTGTTTGTTGGAGGAGGTTACAAAAGCTATTTTTCCGACAACACTTTCGCCTTCATCCTGATTCTCTATAATTTGTCGTGGGATTATCAGGAGCTTCATCAGCATGGTTCGCCATATTCAAGCCCTGTGCAGATTCGTGTAGGCTATTGTTTCGGCTTATAATTCCGACTTGAAATCCTTCAGGAAATCGTCGCCACTCATGGTTTTGTAGGCCTTGTCGCCGAAGAAATGAATCATAGGCTCAAATTGCTTCGCTTCCTGATAACCGCCGATCACTTGCAGAATCTGGAAATTTTCGTCCATCAAAACGTAGGATGGATAGGATAACTTGTTGTGCAGCAATGCGGCAGCCAGTTGGTGTGCGCCCTTGCGCCCATCGGGACGGGTGACGCCTGTGAAAGTGTAGCCGCTGAAGACGATGGTGTCTGTGCGTTCGGCATCGAATTTCACGGCATAGAACTTTTCATTCATGTATTTGGCAATCACTGGGTTCTTGAAAGTGGTGGCATCCATTCTCTTGCACCATCCGCACCAATCGGTGAACACGTCGATGAAAATCAGCTTGGGTTCTTGCTTGCAGGCTTCGATGGCCTCGTTGAAATCCATCCATTTGATGGTTTCTGCTTTTTCCTGTGCCTTTGCGCCAAATGTCAGTAAGGCAAAGATGGCAAGTATGATAGATTTTTTCATTTTTCAGCGGTCAGTTTGTCAAACAATTGTTTCATGCCAACAGTGGCTTTTTCCTTGATGAAAGTGACGCGACGCGAAATCGGCTGCACATCCTTCGGGTCAATGACATAGATTTCGGCATTGTTTTTCGCATAATAAAGCAATCCGGCGGCAGGGTAGACGTTGAGCGATGTGCCCACGATGACCACGATATCGGCCTGTTCCACTTCGCGGACGGCGTCTTCCATCAACGGGACGGCTTCGCCAAACCACACGATGAACGGGCGCATCATGCCGCCGTCTTCGGTGCGCGTGCCGTATTTTATGGGCGCATAGCCGATGTCCTGCACGCAACGTTTGCCGCGGTCGCTGCAGGCCTTGGTGAGTTCGCCATGAAGGTGGATGATGTTGGTGGAACCGGCGCGTTCATGAAGATTATCAATGTTTTGCGTTACTACTGTGACCTTGAAATGCTTTTCCAATTCTGCGGCCAAAATGTGTGCTTGGTTAGGCTGTGCCTTTTCCAATTCAGCGCGGCGTGCATTATAAAATTGTATCATCAGTTCGGGATTGCGATCCCAGCCTTCAATGCTGGCCACATCTTCCACATTGTAGTTTTCCCACAGCCCGTTGCTGTCGCGGAAAGTGCTGATGCCACTCTCGGCACTGATGCCGGCTCCGGTCAAAAAGACGATTTTCTTCATGATGTGTGTGTTATTAGTTATCAGTTATCAGTTATCAATTATCGGTTTTCGGTTTTCAGTTTACAGTTATCAGTTGTCCAAAAGTCTAAAAGTCTAATAGTCTAAAAGTCAAAATGTCCAAAAGTCAATACCTTTCCATTCGTTCCAGTTCGCGTTTCGAGTCTTTCGTTTTCAGCGATTCGCGTTTGTCGTAGAAATGTTTGCCTCGTGCAAGTGCGATGTCGAGTTTTGCCAGACCTTTTTCATTTATATATAAGGTAACGGGAATAATGGTGAAGCCTTTTTCCTGCACCTTGTTTTTCATTTTGCGCAGTTCGCGGCGGGTGAGGAGCAGTTTGCGGTCGCGTTTCGGGTCGTGGTTGTTGTAAGTGCCCAAGGCGTATTCGGCGATGTGCATTCCCAAAACGAAGAGTTCCTCGCCTTTGAACGAACAGTAGGAATCAGCCAGACTTGCCTTTCCCTCCCTGATGGACTTGATTTCCGTTCCGGTCAGCACGATGCCTGCCGTAAGGGTCTCCACCAGAAAGTATTCGAAACTAGCCCGTTTGTTCTTGATAGTGATACTATAGTTGTTCTCTTTTTTCATAATGCGGCAAAAATACATAAATTTCGGGAATCAGTACACGAAAAATCCTATTGCGCCGCTCAATACGATAAGCAGAATCGGGTTGGCCTTGAAAAAATAGGAAGCCGTGAAAGCCAGCACGCAAATGATGATGCTCACGTTGTTTTGGCCACGGCCAATTTCAACGAAATTCTGTGTGTTCATCATGGAGAGCCCTGCGGCGAAAATGAGTCCGGCTACGGCAGGTTTCAGCCCTTTGAGGGTGTTGTCTAACAAGTTGCTGTTTCTCTTGTTCATAAACAGTTTTATAATCATGTAAACCATGAAGATGGAGGGCAGACACAAGGCGAAAGAGGCTAACAACGAGCCCCAAATTTCGGCGGTCGTGTAGCCGACGTATGTGGCAAGATTGATGGAAATCGGGCCAGGGGTCATTTGCGAGATGGCCACCATGTCGGCAAATTCGGTCGTCGTCATCCAGGCATAATGTTCAACGACTTCGTGCTGGATGAGCGAAAGCATGGCATAGCCGCCGCCGAAGCCGAGGACACCTATTTTAATAAAAACCCAAAGCAGTTGCAGGTAAATCATTTTCCGGCCTCCTTTGCTTTCCGTTCAATGATGAGGGCGTAAACCAAACTTCCGGCAATGGCGGTGAGAATGACATAGGCGGGCGAAATCTTGCACCACCAAATCAGGAAGACGGCAAGAATCGGAATGATGGCGGTCTTCCAAGTCACTTTTGCCGATTTAATCATGCGCAGGGAAGGGGCCAGAATCAAGGCGACGACGCAAGGACGGATGCCTTTGAAGATGCGTTCCACCACGGGATTGTCGCGAAATTCACGGAAAACCGTTGCCAGAAGCAGAATGATGACGATGGATGGAAGTATGGCGCCTAACATGGAGGCGAAGGCACCTTTCCGGCCTGCAACTTTCTGTCCGACATACAATGCAGTGTTCACCGCAAAGACCCCTGGCAATGATTGGATGATGGCAATCATGTCCCAAAACTCATCGCTGGCAATCCATTTCTTCTGGTCGACGACGGCTTTTTCCACCATCGAGAGCATGGCGTAACCTCCACCTAATGTGAAGGCTCCGATTTTCATAAAGGTGAAAAAAAGTTCCCAAGTGCGTTTCATGCGAAATCTATTCAAGTTTTTCAGCATCAAATGTAATGTCCAGCCATTGGCGTTGTTTGAGCCAGAAAGTTGATGCAATTATAGCGTGCTGCTTGAAAACATCCAATTCCAAATTGGTGTGATAGATTCTTCCTACGGGTTTTTCATCGGAAAAAACATACAGACCATGCCAACCATTAATTTGATGCTCGTTGCCCCCGCCATTGACCATCGTAATGAATTTAGGCAGTTTAAGGAAACTTCCATCTAAAACAATGGCAACGCTCCAAAAGAATGATTGCATGGCATGGAGCGAAGGCTCCCTGTCTCTTGTCACTCTGTCGCGGATGCTTGTCTTACATTGGATGCAGCCGAAACAATATCTTTTCCCTTCATGTCTAACAATAGCATACAGGTCAAAAACCTGTTCCTTAATTTGTTCTTTCAACCAACTGATATCTCTTGGTTCATTTGCGATTTCGTCTGCCTTTATTAAGATGTTCAAGTCTCTTTGCAAAATGACTTCGATGTTGTCATCTTTAAAACAGTCGTTTGCAAGAACTTTTACCATTTCTTCAAAAGCGTGCCCGCTTGATTTCTTCCAGCTTTGGTCGGCACTAATGACATTTTGAATCACAAAGGAATCATCAATTCCGCTTTTTCTGTGTATGTGTACTTCGTAAATGGTTTTCCAAATCTCTGCAACATCGTTGTTAGGGAATTGCTTCATAGTCTGAATGATGGATTGTTTGATGGCTTCTTTCTGGGCAGCGGCTTCAATCTCATTCATTCTTGTCTCGGAATTTCTGCTTGCATTTTCTTTGTCTTCTAAATTCCGTTTCGTCTCTTGGTAAACATTGTGGTAAACCTTTTTGCAAAATTCTTTCATGTTGTCAGTATTGGCTTAGAATATCAATGATTTTTTTCCCCCATGCGTATGCAAGCAAAGGAGGTACAGCATCTCCGATTTGCTCATATTTGTCTTGAACTGTACGGTCGATATGAGGAACAATGTAAGGCCCTCCAACAAAATTATATGAATCGGGAAAGGATTGCAGTCTTGCACACTCCCTAACCGTCAATGCTCTGTCAAAATACGGATGTACAAATTCGTCAAGGCAATGGCTAGTTACTGTAGGTGATGGTTCTGATGGTATCAATCTGTAATTACGTTTGATGAAAAGTTTTTTTGGCAGTATTCTTTCCGATTGAAGTTTTTCCCGTTCTTCTCCTTGATATCTGTCAAACAAATCTTTTAGACTTTCTCCTTGGTTCAACAAAGCAAAGCGTTTCAGTGTACAATCCCTATGTTTCATTGGAACTTGGTTTGTGATAAGGCCATTATAGTGAAGGGATGTGCGTTTCCAGAAAGCATCATTTTTCATTAGCTTTGAAAAATCGGATTCACTTTTCAAATAATGTGTTTGTTCAATTCCACTGTTTGGAATAACATTTGGCAAATCGCAAAAAGCATCTTGCACATTGACCTTTAGATGATTATCAGGCTCAGGACATGACAAATTCCAATTTTGGAATCTTGAAGCCAGCAAGAAAAACCGTTTTCTTTTTTGAGGAACACCAAATTTATCCGCATCCAGAAATACTTGAATAAAGTTTCCGAAACCGGCTTCTTTCAGTTCTTCCTTTAGCATGGAAACGACTAAAGTATCGGAGTTTTTGTCGATTTTTTTTGTTGTTATTGCTGGAACGTTTTCAAAAAGCAGAAGTTTTGCATTGCATATTTTAGCCATTCTGATTCCTTCCCTGAAAAGGACTTGCCTGTCGTCATAAAATGATCTTGAGGAGTTGCCAGCGGTTGAAAATGTTTCGCAAGGCATTCCTGATGTGACCAAATCGACTCCGTCTTTTGGAATATATGGCAGTATTTGTTCTTCTGTCACTTTCCTTATGTCAGAGCAAATGACATGGACATTCGGATGGTTGGCGGAGTAGGTGTCACAACAGCTTTGAATATGTTCAATTGCTACTAATGTCTCAAAACCACTTGCATGAAGACCTGTACATATTCCTCCAGGTCCAGCAAAACAATCAATATGGGTGTATTTTAGGGCCATTTTTATACTTTGATTTTGCAAAAATACTTCTTATTTTTATTTCCAAAGAACTTTTTTCGCCGTTTTTTACGTTCATATCAAAATAAATAGTACGTTTGCAAACTAAATTCAAATGATATGGTTTTGTTAGCAGATGTTTACCCCGTTATGACTTTTGACCGTCCAGAAGCTTGGATGTGGTTGGTTCAGTTTTGCATTTTGGCAACGGCTTTGCTGTTGGGCAATGCGTTAAGAACGCAGATTCCTTTTTTAAAGAAAAGCCTTTTGCCTTCAGCCTTGTTGGGCGGCTTGCTGCTTCTGATATTCAAGTCGATTCCTGGCTGTGAAAAGATGTTGGATAAAAACGTGATGGAAATTGTTACCTATCATGCCTTGGGCCTGGGATTCGTTGCCTTAGCTTTGAAAAACAATAAGATAGAATCGAAATCATCTCCGATGAAAGTCGTTGAGACTGGTGCTCTGACGGCTTCCACTTATGTAATACAAGGTATCGTCGGCCTTTTGGTTACGGTTCCGATGTTTTATTTCGGAAAACGTTTCTTCTATGCAAGTGGTTTGCTGCTCCCTATGGGATATGGCCAAGGTCCGGGACAGGCTTTGAATTTCGGCAAGATTTTCACCCGTTGGGCTGCTGTGCAAGGCATCGATTTTCCAGGTGCTGATTTTGGTTTGGCGATAGCCGCAACGGGTTTCATTGTGGGGAGTGTCATGGGCGTTGTCTACATGAACATTCTGCGCCGTCGCGGAGAAGTGGCGACAAAGAAATTGTCAGAAGCCATGGTGAATAAGCTGAAGGACTTTGTCGGACGAAACGAAATTCCAGATTCCGAGTCCATTGATAAGCTTTCGGTGCAGATTTGCATGGTTTTGTTCGTCTATTTCCTCGTTTATTTGTTCACAAATTGGATTCAGGGAATGGAGATGGGCGATTTCGGAACCAATACTTTGAAGCCCATGCTTTGGGGATTCAATTTCCTGCTTGGCACTTTGTTCGGCATCGCCTTTAAATGGCTTCTTGGCCGTTTCAAGAAAGCGAAAATCGTTCACCGTGAGTATATTAACAATTATATGCTTAACCGTATCAGCGGATTTTGCTTCGACATTATGATTGTTGCAGGTACTGCTTCCATCAGTTTCGAGGAATTTGGCAAATTTGTGGTGCCGTTCATTTTAGTATGTGTGTTGGGTGCTGTTGCCACTTTCTTTTATTTACTTTACATATCGAAGCATCTTTATCCTGATTACAAATACGAAGGCTTTTTTTCCATGTTCGGCATGTTGACGGGTACGGCAAGCAACGGCATGATTTTGCTGCGCGAAATTGACCCGAAATTTGAAACGCCTGCTGCCAACAATCTGGTTCTGCAATCTTTGGTTGCCGTCGTGCTTGGTTTCCCTATCCTGCTTTTGATGGGTTATGCGCCTCAAAGCATTAAGGCGACTCTGATTACATTCGGTATCCTTATCCTCTTCTGGACAGGCTTGACCTTGTTCTTGCTCCGTACCAAGATTTTCAAGAAAAAAAGAAAATAGCAGCGTTTTTCGGCTTTGAAATGTTTTTCTTATTTTTGCGCATCAATTAATTGGATATGCGTAAAGTAATTCTTGTTTTCCTTCTGCTTGCCTTTGCTACGGTAGCGAAGGCCAATCATTGGACACATGATCCGTATCAGTTTGCCGATAACATGAATGTGATTGGCGTCATTGAAATCAATGGCGTTGAGCAGACTTCCGACCTGCTTGAAATCGGTGCTTTTTGTAATGGTGAGTGCCGAGGCAGCGAAATGTTGGCATATTACGAAGGCTTGAATCGATACATGGTTTTCCTTACGCTTTATGGACAATCGGGACACACGCTTGATTTCAGGCTTTTTGATCACGATTCACAAACTGAACTTGAACTTGAATCTCCCCCTACGATGCAGTTTGTGGTGAACGGAATTGTGGGAAGCCTTTCGGAACCATACATTTTTGCCTTTTCGGGCGGATCTTGTGTCATCACGGCAAACGTACAACCAATTGATGGAGGAACGGTTTCTGGTGCTGGTACTTTCCTTGTGGGGGAAACTTGTACTTTGACGGCATCTCCTTCTGAACATTATCGATTTTTGCATTGGCAGGAGAATGACATGATTGTTTCTACAGAGCCTGAATATGTTTTTGCGGCAACTTCCAACCGATACCTGACGGCTTGTTTCGAAATTGTTACTTGGCAAATTGAAGTGGAAGTTTTGCCTTCGGAAGCTGGAACAATCACGGGGACAGGTGGTTATGTTGATGGCTCGACTTGCATTTTAACGGCTTCGCCTTCGGAACATTATAGGTTTTTGTGTTGGACTGAGTTTGGCGAAACAGTTTCGACCTCCGATACATATTCTTTTACCGTCGTTTCCGACCGCTTGCTGACGGCTCATTTTGAACCGATACCCTATACGATAGAAGTTCGCGCTTTCCCGGAAAATGCAGGTGTTGTTGAGGGCTTTGGAAGTTATTTTCAAGGCGAAACTTGCACTTTGACGGCTATCAGCAACTATGGCTTTTCTTTTGCAGAATGGAAAGAGGGTGATGATGCGGTTTCCACGGATAGTATTTACTCGTTTGTCGTGGAAGATGACAGGAGTTTGATTGCAGTCTTTCAGCCTAATGAATATCAGATTACGATTGAAACCGAACCTGCCGATGGTGGCGAGGCAGTTGGCGATGGCTTTTATGCCTACGGCGATACGGCTTTGTTGCGTGCAACGCCAAATCCTTCATTCTATTTCATTGATTGGAAGGAGAATGGCGAAACGGTATGTACATCGCCTGAGTTCTACGTGGTTGTTGATGGAAACCATCATTTTTCGGCAACTTTTGCCCAAAGTTGTTATGTGGTGACGGCAACTCTAGAACCTTCGGATGGCGGTTCGATTAGTGGAACTGGTAATTACATTTCAGGTACGGTTTGCTATCTTACGGCGCATTCAGCACCAGGCTATGGCTTTGAAAAATGGACGGAAAACGGAGTAACTGTCAGTACATCAGCTTCGTATAGTTTTACGGTTGAGGCAAATCATGACTTGACGGCACATTTTTTCCGTGTGCCATACGAAATAAAGGTTTCGG
Organism: Candidatus Limimorpha sp.; assembly: GCF_056203535.1. Classification (NCBI taxonomy): domain Bacteria; kingdom Pseudomonadati; phylum Bacteroidota; class Bacteroidia; order Bacteroidales; genus Candidatus Limimorpha; species Candidatus Limimorpha sp. The sequence goes on from NZ_JBADWU010000082.1 coordinate 12,277, forward strand.
CTGAACCTGAATTGGGAGGAACGGTTGATGGCGGTGGTTGGTTTTATTATGGCGATGTCTGCACCTTGAATGCCTCACCTTCTGCTGATTATTGTTTTTCGCACTGGGAAAATTCGGGGGAGATTGTGAGCCTTGATTCTGAATACACCTTTGAAGTTACTTGTGATGCCAATCTGACGGCGCATTTCGATTATATCACTAATGTTCAGGATTTTGAAAGATTGGTCTCGGTTTTCCCTAATCCGGCTCACGGCTGTTGCACTGTCGTTTGCCCTTCAATGAAACGTGTGGAAGTCTACGATATGCTTGGCAGAAAGGTCTATGCCGTTGATTGTCATTCCGAAAGTGTTGAAATAGGTGTTGAACAAAGTGGTGTCTATTTCATTATGGTTATAAACGATTTCGCACGGACTGTGGTAAAGACAGTGTTTGAATAATTGGTTGAGAAAGGTTGAAAAGGCCAATGGTTTCGTTGAAAATTATGTTTTTCTTGGCTTTTTTTCTGTATATTTGTGCGCAACCTAAAAATAATTGTCATCATGTCTGATTTACCCGTATTGTTTTCCGATTTAGCACTTATTCTTGTCACAGCAGGCCTTACCACTGTCATTTTCAAATGGTTGAAACAACCGCTCGTGTTAGGTTATATCATTGCAGGATTCCTAATAGGACCATATTTCGGCTGGTTTCCTAATATCAACGACCATACGAGTGTTGAGACTTGGAGCGAAATCGGCATGGTGTTTCTGCTTTTTGCCATCGGCTTGGAATTTAGTTTCAAGAAGCTGAAGAAAGTGGGCGGTACGGTCGGCATCACGGCGTTGACCGAATTGGTTTCGATGTGTATCATTGGCTTTTTCCTCGGTAAATTGTTGGGTTGGAGCAAGATGGATTGCATGTTCCTCGGTGCCATGCTTTCCATGTCGTCGACGACTATTATTGCAAAGGCTTTCGATGACTTGAAACTGAAACACGAAAAGTTTACTGAAAGTGTGATTGGGGTTTTGGTGGTCGAGGATTTGGCGGCAATATTGATGATGGTCATACTTTCGACGCTTTCGGTTAGTCAGACATTCAATGGCAAGGAGCTGGTCTTCAGTATGTTGAAACTTGTGTTTTTCCTCCTTATTTGGTTTATCGGCGGCATCTATCTCATTCCTTCGCTGTTGAAATGGATACGTAAATTCATGTCGGAGGAAACTTTGACTGTTTTTGCCGTGGGCTTGTGCTTTCTGATGGTTGTCTTGGCTAATATTGCAGGTTTTTCATCGGCTTTGGGTGCTTTTATCATGGGGTCCATTCTTGCAGAAACACTTGAGGCTGAATTGATTCACAAATTGACTACGCCAATCAAGAACCTTTTTGGTGCGGTGTTTTTCGTCTCAGTCGGCATGATGGTCGATCCATCCGTTCTGGTGCAATATTGGTGGCAGATTCTGGTCATTACTTTGGTCGTTCTGTCCTTAAAGTCGCTGAGTTCGATGGGGGGGATGATGCTGGCTGGCAACAATTTGAAAACATCCATGCAGGCAGGCTTTTGTTTCGGACAAATTGGTGAGTTCTCCTTCATCATTGCTACGGTGGGCATGAGTTTCGGTGTCATTGACAATTTCCTGTATCCGATTATTGTTTCTGTGTCCATTATCACTACTTTCCTTACACCTTATACAATTAATGCGGCTTTGCCGTGTTATAATTGGCTTGAAAAACACATTCCAGAAAAATGGCGGCAGAGGTTCAGCAACAAGGATACTGGCTTGAAAGTGAAAAGCGGCAAGGAGGTCGATATGCGCTCTTTCCTGATGCGTCAGCTGAAGAACATGGTGATTTATGTCGCCGTTATCATTGCCTTGATGTTGGTCTGCTTCTTTATTGACGGCTACATCATGCGCCTAATTCCAGGCGTATGGAGTTCCATCATCAATTGTGCCATAACGCTCATTGTGCTTTCACCATTTCTTTGGGCGGTGGCTTTCAAGCACAAATCGCGTCATGCCAATGAAAAACTGATGAAAGTTGACCGTTTCAATAAAACCATCATAAGCCTCGTTTTCGCCATTCGTTACATTGCTGTTATTTTGTTCGTTTACAATATTTTAACGCATTATATCAACTTCAATCATTTGGCATTGTTCGGCATCGCCTTGGCGTTTTTTGGTCTGCTGCGCATTTCCAATCGTTTCATGCGGTTCTACGAAAGGATTGAGAACCGTTTCCTTGAAAATATGAATAAACGTGATGATTTGCAGGTGTTTGCCGTTCCTGAAGTCTTGCAGGAAAATTTCCGATTGGAGAAAATGTCGTTGAGCCAAGATAGTGAATATGTGGGCAAGATAATTGCAGAAACCGATTTCCGCAGCAATTACAATATCAGTGTGGTCAGTGTGGAGCGAGGTAGGAAGGTCTTCGATTTGCCGGATAAGGATTTTTTGCTGTTCCCGATGGATGTAATTACCTTTGTAGGTAGCGATGAACAAATTGTGAAATTGAAGGGCAAGGTTGAGATTGAGGACGAAGTGCTTGTCCGTGAGACGGTTGAAAATGATGTCGATTTACATAAAATGGTTGTTACGAAACAAACGCCTTTCTGCCATGTCTCGCTCAGGGAATCGGGATTTTCTAAGCGTTACAAAGCTATGGTGATTGCCGTTGAACGTGATAATGATTTCATGCTAAATCCGTCGGCCAATATCGTATTTGAGGAAAATGATGTGGTGTGGTTTGTCGGTTCCAGAGCTGTTGTCTTGTAAAAATGAGGGAATAATACACTTTTTGACCTAACGTGATAGATGTAAACCGAAAAATCGATGGCTTCACGGAAGTCGGAAGACCATCCATTTAACGTTTTAACATTTAACATTTCGGGCACTCTGAAAGTCAAAAATGATTTCCCTAG
>NZ_JBADWU010000083.1:0-12705 GCF_056203535.1 Candidatus Limimorpha sp.
ACAGGTTCTCGCCCATCGGCTTGCGGTATGTAGTAGTTTTCTGCATGATTCCGTATGATTTCTACTGCAAAGGTACGATTTCCTGCTGAAATATCAAACTAAATAACTAATTATTAGTAAGTTAATTTATAGAACAGCCCTATTAATAAAGAACCCACAAAATTAAACATTTTCCCACATCACATCACACAAAGCAACCTTACAACCCCAAAATATTTATTTGTTTATTTTTGAGTCACACGAAAAAAAACCATCGTTAACACGAAAGCACGTCAGTACGGCCCCCAATCCGACTAAAAGTTCAAGATGCCTTTCCCCAATAATTCGATTCACTCTCCAACAACAGTCACTTTCTTTGCAAAGCATTTATACTTCTCATATTTATTTTTCCAAGTGTTGGGAACAACATTTTCCAAACGGACAGCCTTTCCAACTTTACCCACATGGGCTTCATGCACACAGCAATACCCACAATGCAAAATGCCATCTTCCTGTTCTAAAACAAATTCCTTCCCTTCGTATTCAGGAAACTCAATCGCCTTACTCGCACTTTCTTCACGGTCAGTATCATCCTGTTTTTTGCCATCCTTCTTGTCGAAAGGTATGTTCATGGCCAGCACTTTATTCCGTCTTTCTTCAACATCGCCAGCCTCATTCGACAGACTCCCCAACCAATTAATCAAGGTCAGCAACGAATAAAATACGCCATTCAGCAAATAAGGCGCACGGCCAGTCTTAACATCCCTATCAACGACCAAGTTGTTCTCCGCACCAGGCTCTTTGTCATCTTCCCCATGGCTTCCATTCTGCGATGCTCCCTCTACGTAATAAAAAGAGCCGCTAATATACTCCGGAACAAATTGAGCATCTTTTTTGCTAATTTGCCTCATGAAATAAGACACATCACGCAAAGTCTTAACATCTTCTCTAAGAAAACCTAAATTTCCCAGCTTCTTTTTTACCCACTCCAAAACTTTCCTCATATCATTGAAAGTCGAAGCATCCTTGAAATCGTTGTTTTCAACGGCCAACATCACGCGCTCCAATTCATCTTTCTTGTCTGGACAGACACTGAACACAACTTCATATTTTTTGTGAATCATATTCAAAGGCACCTTTTCAATTGCATTTTGAATATGCTCAAAAAGCAACTTATAGTCATCACCCTTATTGTAATAGGCGACATCGTCCCACGGTTTATTCTTTCTCAAACTATTCACATAACCTTCAGCATCACCTGTGCCAGCCGTATAAACGAACCAAGGAACAAGTCTTTCGTCTTTACTTTCACAATATCCGGTAATTTCATGTAAATGCTCCCGAATTGCCTCAACAGATGCCACTTCCTCATCCGACTTATACTTGCAGTTCACATCAAGAATAACCGCACTATAAGCAGTCTTTCCGTATTTCAGTTTGTTGATGCCATCAAAATAACACTCAACCTGTTCTATTTCAAGGTCATACTTGGTTGCTTGTCTGATAAAACTGCCTTGATTTAATTCATCATCAATCCATAAGACTTTATGCATCATATCTATTAAAGTTAAAGATTACTAATTGGAAACTTCAAAACATATTCAATCGAAAAATCATTTTCTTCAGGGTCAAACAAATTCATGTCAACCTCCCCTCCAAATTGTTCAACTGCACTCTTAATGAACCATCCTCCAATGCCAAAACTGCCAGAAGTACTTTGGCCTTCTTGAAATACCTTCTCTACCGTCATTCCTTTTGGCAATGGATTTCCATTATTGCGAACAGATATTCCGACAGCCAAACAACCATTAATTATTGTCGGAGCGACATCAAACTCAATATAGTATGTCTTCCCTTCATCTGTAAATCCATGCTTTACCGCATTGGTCACAATGTTGTCCAGGATTTTATTGAAATCATCCTTGCAAACTTTTATAGCGACCTCATTACGTTCACCCAAAGCCTCAGCAAATGCTTCTTCGTTATAATTCATCCTGACAGTGCATCTGTTGAAGACATGGCTGCTGATATAATCCTCCACTAAGTCTTTTACCACAAACTCATCAGGAGTGCCAAATTCGACATCAACCGCATTTGTCATGTTTGAAACCATCTCAGCCACTCTACAGATCTCCTTCTGCAACTTGGCAATCACAGAGCCAACTGTGTCGTCAAAACCCTTCCAAACCAAATCTGATTCAGTCAATTTGCCTCCATGTTCATTGAAACAGTCAACCAATCCATCAAACGCCGGAACAACTTCACCCATAACATTGCCTATGGCATGTTTTCTGCTTCTCACGCGACGAACAAAATCCTCATGCTGCATCTTGATTTCCCGTCCCTTTTCTCCAAGCAATCTGTCAAGTTCGGCAGATTTATATGACTCAACTCTTTTTACCTGTTCTTCCAGAGAAGGAACATCGACCAAAATATTCATCAACTCAAAAGAACGAAGTCTTAGCAAAACACTACCAGCCGTCAGCGCATCTATCTGTTCATTAACATAATCAGCTCCGTTTAACTCACATGCTAAAAATTCAAGACCTACATTTTTAGACTTTAACTTTAAAGAAAAAATTCGGTCACTGGAATAAGCAACAGGAAACTTATCGTTGCGTTTGAAACAAATACATTTCAATCCCCTTTTTACACCTGAAAGCAACAAACCATCACAATTCAATATTCTACAAGGACCTACAGGACTTGTCAATGGCAATTTCTCAAAGTCACTTTCCAAAATTATACCTTCTTTTGGAAAACATGCTAAATCAACGATTCTCATAGGGTCAGTAGCCCTGTTTTCATGATTCAGCTCGACCAAATCTCCCAATCTGACAAAATTTGCATCTTTCTTTTTTCTTTTAATCCGAGATGTTGCAAAATAGACGAGAGGATTTATCACATATTCTCTTTCAAAAGACGTATCCAACAATTGTGCAAAAGGAATTTCAACCACACTTAAGCCACTTCTGTCTTCAAATCCAAGACAATATTGCTCAAACGCCTCTGTAGCAGCTTTAAAATCAAAGGCAACATTAACCCCACTTCCCTCGTAGTTTAACTTTTTCGCAAAAGAATAATCAATCATACGAACCTTATCGTATCCATGATAGTTTGTCCCTCCTTTATTTATAACAAGTACAGCAAGACGAACTGCTGTAGCTGGTTTCATCAAATAATCTGGTAAGACATAAATTTCACATAATGCCTCATCTTTCAAGAGCCTTTGTCTAATTCCAAGTCTATCAGTCCCTTTTAGGAAACTAAACGGTACACCAACAACCATCCTGCCGCCCAATTCCATTTTTTCATAAAGGGCTGAAATAATGTACTCCAACGACACTTCTCCCTGCTTTAAATATGGAAGCATGCTTAGAATGTACTTATACCTCTTCCCATTATCATCCAAAGGATTTCCCAATGTCAAACTATTCTCTATACCGGCAATACACAATCTTGCTTTGGCTACCGCCCAAGCCTTTTCATCATTTTCCTCACCTTCAAATATCGCATCATGCTGTGCTAGAGAGCCAAATTTCGCAAATGGGTTATACACGACCTCTTTGCCACCATCATTCAAATTCAATAAATTGAACATGAAATCAGATAATTCGTTAGGAACATCAAAAAAATCATTTTTAGAACCAATTAACGGAGTGAAAATATATTCGAAGACATCTTTTGAAAAATGCTTGATTACAAGCATTTCTCTTTCCGATAGTATACCATCACAAAAAATCGGCAAACTGTTAGAAACCTTTTCATCAGCCCCCCCTGCATACCTATATAAAAGGGAAAGTAATTCCATCTTGGCATCAATGATTTCAACATTCTTCATTCTAACCCGAAGATATTTCTTCAAAGCCATCTTACAATCAGAACTGTTGATGTGATTATAGTCAAGATCCACCAGGAAATTTTGTTCCTCTAAACTCGGCACAGGAATCGCCAAAGATAAGAAATCCTCTTCGGTGTAACAAACCGTTCCTTTTGTACATGTAGGTTTGTAAATATTTTCCACTTGCACATTCACCTCATCCGATGTCAAAGCACGAAGCAAATATTGAGTATTGATAATATCAGGTCGGATATTTTGGAACACAAAAGCATCACCATAGGTGTAAAGTTTCGGACAAGTGCCTCTTCTTTCCCAATGAATAGGCAATTCATCATCAGGCACTGTTCCAACAAAAGTCTCATCTTCATTAAACTTTGTCGAACCAGCTATCAAAATGCCTTCATTGTTTTCAATGTTGACGATATGAATTCCATCACTTGGATAATAGTTCGAGTCAATTCTCGCCAAACAAATATTATTACGCCACGGGACGCGTTTTGCTGGCCCATGACGCAAAGCCTCTAACCTTTTTTTATCGTCAACATCATCCTCGTATGTCAAAAGGCTTTCCTTGTAATTCTTGGTGTAACAGCTATTCAGAATAAAATAACCAACGGCCTCGGCCTCAACCTCACTATGGATAATAGATATAAGGTTTCTCAAAGGCACCAACGTCTCGCCTTGCTTCAAGGCTCTGCCAATAATCATTTCCGGTTCCAACTGTGAAGATAAAATCTTAGTCATAAGCAACAACTTAATTTGGTTAAACAATAACAATTCCTAAATCGGCTGCAAAAGTATTCACTCACTTTGCAAAGTATCCGCAAAGCCATACATTTTTGCCAAACACTTTATTCTTTCTCCTATTTGCTTCCTCAACGATTCAGGAGCAAGCACCTCCACATCATCACCAAAATACAGAATAGCCGCTTCAAGTTCATTATTCACCTTCACACGCAACCGAACCACACGCCATCCGTTCCCTGACTCTCCTTTTAATTCAGTCTGCGTCCAATGCAATGGCTTCGTCTCTATATAAGGATAACGCTTCTCCGAAATCCTTAGACGGACTTCCTGAACAGGTTTGTTTTCATAAACTGTCACGCCAATGACATTGTCAAAAAACTCCTCCATATCGGCATCCGTCCCAACAAAATCGACATGAAGCAGTTCTATTCTGTTTATCCTATCAATGGCCAGTACTGTCAAACTTTCATAGCCTTGAACTCTAGCAACCAAATACCATCTATCATTAAACTGTTTCAGATAATATGGGTAAAGATTCATTGCGATGTCTTCCTTGCCGTATGGCTTATAAACAACATGCAAAGCTTGTTTTTCCATAATAGCCCCAAGCAGAGTTTGAAAATGCTCAATGCCCATTAAGTCCGGGTTGTTCTGGAACTCAACATACCTTCGCATCTCATTCACTCCATTTCCATTTTCAATCTGTGCCAGCAAAGCCGTCACCCATTGATATTGAGGCACTCCATCGTATGCCTTTAGCATTTCTATCGTCTTATGAAGCAACTCTTTATCATCCTTGTCAAGCGTCACCAATGGCAAGACAAAACTACTATCCTCATACCTAAAAACATGTTCATTGGCATAACCAGGCAATTTCTCAATAGGAGCATTATAAGGTTCCTCACCAAGTTTTTTTAAATCATCATAAATTGTCCTCAACTTCACAGGGGTAAAGCCAGCGGCCTCCAGTTCCTTATTACATTCCTTAAGCAAATCCTTCGCATCATATTCTCGATGAGCATTTCTCAGGCACCTATCCAGCACCCTATATCGCAATAAAACATTTTTGTTTACAGGCATAATTACCATTTTTGAGTGAACCTACAAAAATAAACATTTTCCCACATCACATCACACAAAGCAACCTTGCAACCCAAAAATATTTATTTGATTATATTGGTGTCCGATAAAAATGGAGACAAAGCCTGTAACCGGACAATAGAAAAATAGATAGTTTGGTAATCCGCTAAACTTTTAGCGGACACCAATAAAAGAAAAGAAGATATTAAACTGCTGAATAAAATTAGGAAAAAGAAAGGCAAAAACTAAACCACTCTAGAAGTCCAAAGTTGTTTAGTTCCCTGAATCAAAATCATCCCAAAATGCAACAAAACTATTACGCCATCCCCCGACCCTCTTCCGTCAGAACATAACGCTGAGCAGGACTGTTCGGAGTTTCAGGCAGCGTCATTTCCAAATACCTCCCCAACAGAGGGTCGATATACTTCTTTTTCATCTTATATCGGTCAGAGAGCCCCAGATAGTCGGCAATCTCCGCCAGTGACCTCGGCACCTTGCAGTACCCAGCAATGCGCTCCAACATTTGAAAGTCCACGCCAAGCTCCTTGCCAACTCCTTGCCAACTCTCTGCCAGCTCCTTGCCTGCAGGCTCAGACTCTATGTTTTTTTCTTTAAACATTTCCATCACCATTTCCACCCTCTCAGGTTCTATGTGCTCACTCAGCACGGGCTTAGTCCATTTCTGGTCCTCCCATCCTTTCACAATCACATCCGCGCCACTTCCTGCCTTCTCGCCAACGCCGATAAAAACAAACATCTTCTGCAATAGCGGATTGCGGCAAACACTATGCTGGCCCTCGTAAAACTCACTCACACTCACCAGCATCGAACCAGGATTACTAATCACTATTTTGTCAATCCAACTGTCCACCACCACATTACCCATTGAATTGTGTTGTGCATGTATCAAAGCATTGGCCAACGCCTCCCTAACCGCAATATGAGCAGGGGTAAACTCCAATCTTGTCATCCCATCGTCGGCCATGCGGAACGGTTTAGGCAGCAACTGCGCCAACTTGCGAAACACTCGTGTGAAATACTGATACACATTCGCTTCCCAAGTGCCATCGGGATAAATGCGGTCACTCCACCGTTCTCCAACCACCGTGTCAAGATGTTCACGATAGTCGGGGAAAAACCACGGCACACACTGCTGGTCGGTCACGCTCTGCGTCTTACCGAACATCATGATACCAGCCACGGTAAAACCCTCTTCACCAGTCTCACGGTCTTTTCGCCAAGCCTCAACCTTCTTCAAAAAATCCATGTCCGACAAATCCGACCACGGATGATTCTCATGACGGGCATTGTATGCCTTACGGTAACTATGTAGAGTATCGAGGTCAATATCATCCAACGAATAACCTTTCAGGATACGCGCATCCATAGAACCGTGTTGCAAGTTAGCATCGGCAAACATCTGACGCACTTCATCATCAGTACACAGATAGTCACCCTCATGTCTGCGTTTGTATGTATTTCCATACGGACGTCCATTCAGGAACACTGGCCTTCTATTGAATGAAGCCCTCGGAACCTCACAAATCAACACCCAACCTTCTCCAGCAATCTCTTCTACATGTACATCTTTATCCTCAAGCAAAGGATCATTCACCTTCTGCGAGTTATGAGCCATATCCCAAAACTTCTTTTTCAGGTCTATGGCTTCCATTTCCGTCAATCCATCAACCACAGGCTGTTTGCCCTTCTCTTTTACGCCAAGCACAATCACGCCGCCATCAGTATTCGCGAAAGCCGAAAATGTTTCCCAAAACGACTGCGGAAATCCACCCCGTGCCGTCTTAAACTCTACCACAGTACCTTCGGTGCTATGCAACAAACCATATATGCCATCAAGTTTCGCCTTCATCCTTCAAGATTTTTTGCAAAAATAAGACTTACTTTCCACATACACATGAAATCACCCTATAAAATATTCGTCGCTACGATAGAATTCATGTGATTACTTAAAAATGCATTATAGAGCCATTTCACCATCCATTACGGAATGTTCATTACGCATCGCACCTTTGAAATTTTGATGATTTTTCAAGTGCATAGATAGAAATACAACTTTTATACTATATTCAAATTCAAACATTTATCAAAAAAGCAAGCACAATAAGAACTCCGTTTTTCTATTTCTATTTTCTTGGGCGCATCCCGCCGCCAGTCACTACTACACGTTCCGAACGATTATCGTTAAAACGACACCCATCACTTTCTTTAAAGTTTGTGGCAACTGGCGTCGGGTCGCTATGTCCGGGGGTCCGCTGTCGCTCCCGTGCCTGCTTCGCCAACTACCACACCGCATCAAAACTGATTGCTGAGCGAAGCCGAAGCACCGCAAAAAAGTTTTTCAAAAAATGGCGAAGCAGCCACCAAGCCCCTCCCAGCGCTTGCGCAATTCCCCGCATTGAAGATTGTGATTTATAACCAGGCACACCACCGCATTTTAGTTCCTGCCATTCCTACCTCAATTGAAAGTCCCTCGCCATTGGAGAGGGATTTAGGGAGAGGCTTTCCCAACCCCATCAAGGTGTTCCAGCAGTTCCAAAGCCTTGTCCTGTTACGCCTCCAGCGATCTTCGCTAACGCCTCCATTGCAGCAAGGCAATCTAATCGCGGCATCGTTCCTCCTCCGCGCTCAGGTTGCTTTGCTTCCATTACGGCAACGCTTCAGACGCTTCCATCTCCACAGTCCATCGGCCTCTCCCCTGCTTCCACATCGTGTAAATCCCATCAGCCGCACAAACCAAAGCTGAGGGCTTCCGCTGCTGCATTTCCATTTACCACGCTTCTTGTCTGAATTTCGGTCGCTTCATCATCACCAACGGCGGCTGACGGCATGCGCTTCTCCCACCCAAAGTTTCGGGCAAACCCACGCAACGGCGAGCCTGTTCTTCGCTTCGATGTTGGGTGTCGACAGCCTCCGTGCCTCCAGCGGACGACACTCAACATCTACGCTTCGCCCAGACAACGCCTCCCAACCCTGCATTGCCCGAAACCCCAACACACAGCACAAGCCGTCAACCACCGTGCAACTACCTCCAATAACAATCCTGCCAGGCACATCGCCAATCCTCCGTTTCCGCTCCCTTAGTCAATCGCATTTAATCACGCCACTACCATCTGAACCGCAGCCAAAGCCCTCAGCCGCGCCCCAACTTCAAACAAAGTCCATCAGCAATTTAAAGATTTCTTTCTTTAATTCTGAAAAGGGTGTCGCCCCGATTTTGCTATCCGAGAACAACACTTTTTCATTCTTTTAAAGTCCGTGCGGCAAAACTTGAAAAGGCTTGCCCCCCAAGTCGTTCCTTTGTTGGGTTCAAACCTTTTCAAGACATGCCGCCCTCACACATGCCCTTCCTTATCGCCGCCGATAACGCGAGCGAAGGGGGTGACGCCTCCGTGCCCCCAGCGTCACGCCCTTCACTCGCAACATCGCCGCCGATATGATTGTGGTAAATATAAAAGTTTATCCTTCTATCATTGTTTCCTTAATTTCTCCTTTTATTCAGGGCAAAATCGGTTCGACACCCTCACTGGCCCATTCTTTGAAAATTCGTGGTTATCCGGACACTTCCAAAAACCACCTTAACACACACTGAATCAGTAAAGCATCCGCCTCGTTTTTCACTGAAAACAAAGCACTACCTTTTATTCAAGCCCAGCGGCAACAATGGGAATTGCTGACCCAAGTCGTTCCTTTGTTGGGTCAACAATTCCCGCCGTTGCCGCTTCACACATGCCTTTCCTTATCGCCGTCGATAACGCAGATGAGGGAAGTACGGCCTCCGTGCCTCCAGCCGAATTTCCCTCATCTGCAACATCGCCGTCGATATAATTGTGGCGAATATAAAAGTTCACCCTTCTATTAATGTTTCCAAGTCCCTACCTTTTAAAAAACAAAACGAGTCGGCTGCTTTATAAGAACTGTAACCCCAACACACAAATCCCCATCCACAACCCCACCAACCACCCTTTAAGTAGTGGCAAAACACACAATCCCTGCCTTTTTTGAAAAGCGGTATTTCCCAACGCACAACCAACCGCACAAAAAAACGCAGGGGGAAAGCGGTGTTCTCTCCCGTCAGTCTTCTTGCGGTTGCAATGGTGCTGCCAAGGGTAAATTGCACGGCGATATAAAAAAATGCTGAGCGGCGCAAACGCTACGCCCAACCCTGAAGCCGTGCGCTTTTTTATGTCGCCGCCCTTGGCAGACACCGCCGTCGCCCTTCGCTGCTGCGCTCCAACCCGCTGCGTCGTTCCTCCTTGCTCGGTGCTCCCAGCGAGCGGTCGCCGCCTCCATTGCCAACCGCTTTCGCCTTCTGGTCGTTCGCTCGGCGCTTCCTGTGCCGCCCCCGCAACCCCCTTCTAAGGTGCGCTTCGCGCATATCTTCAGGGAGGCGGCACCGCGCCTTTTGTTCAGCGCCCCTGCTGGGTCGCCCGCCCGCGGTCACTTGTCGGAGCGCTAAAGCGCATCGGGTTTTCTCACCGCCTACTGCCTGCCACCTCTGCCCACGACCCAACCTGGTGCCAGGCCTCCAGCGGTTCGCCGCGCAAGGAAGCACCGCCCCCGCCGCTCCCTCGTTCCTCAGTCCGCGGACCCCTGTGGGCGGGGTCGGGCTCCCGGGCGCGACGGGGCGCACGTCTCCGTGGTGAAGTTTCTCCCAAAGTTCCGTTGTCTCTCTTTCGGTCTCTTTTGTTTGGAAGTAGGCTCAAGGCTGTTTTCCCCCTGCGTTTTTTTCTCCCAGCGCACGCCTCCACCCACCTTGCGTCCCCACCCGCCACCCTTTCTAAACGACAGCAAAAAAAAGAAAAGTCCATGCTATTGCACGGACTTTTTCTCCAATAATCAAAGCTGCAAGGTTGCAACTTTTCATTCTCATAAAACAAATTGCTACTTTTGCACCGAAACAAATTCAAACAATCGAACCGATGTTTAAGATTCTTAGAAGATTGACCTTCCTTTTGTGCAAATACAATTCTAGTTCACCATGGTGGCGAAGGACCACCATTGGAAGAGAAGGTGAAATGGTAGGAATATGGCTTATCTTGTGGTGCGCGTTATCTATTGTTTTAATTCCACCTCTTTTAGGTAACTATCCACCTTTTGAACGCAGCAGCGTTATGACAGTATGCTATATCTTTATTGGAATTGCCGCCATCTCTATCGGAATTGCAATCTATCTAGGCATCATGCAAAAAAAAGACAAAATTATCGACGAGCCTTGCCATATATCCGACCATGCCCTAAATCTCATTCTAGCAATCTACATTCTCGTTCCTTTTGCAATCTTTTTGGTTTTATTTTTTATGATGACAACCCATTACTATTTTGATTGGTTTTCATGGCTTGACTAAAAACTAACACACCAGTTCAAAATGCGGCTTATCGACGAACCGCATCCAGTTGCCGCCCCAGACAATCCTGGCACCGACGGCATCAGCAGCTTTGAACATCAGATCTGCAAGCCGTCCGAACCCATCCCAATCAACCTTCTTCCTGTCCATCGTCAGCGGGTACAAGTCAACCGCCAACCCGTCAAGATGCTTCGACTGTAGCGTCTTCGACTTCCCAAGTTTATACATTTCCAACTGCCTTTCCTCCGTTCTTAGTCCTTCGGACACATTGAACGGGAAAGGACAGTCCTCGGCGCATTTCAGCACCACCGCCTTCAGGCGTGAATCCACGCCCTCCAGCCGTTCCATTGATTTCTTCGAAAGTTCCATAATTTCAGTTTTTTGTTCTAATTTCTACCATTTGTGAACGATTTCGGCTTAATCTTGACCCTTTTTTGAACAATTTTGAACCATCTTCAACTTTCACTTTTCAACTTTCCACTCTCAACTTTTCACTTCCCACTTTAACACTCACCGCCACGCATCCCGCTCCCATTTGCTCATCTTCCTCCATTTCCAAGGCTCGATGGCATCGCCATCAGTCCAAAGACCTCGGCCAGCCATCTTCGCATCAGACTGGAGGCGCGAATACGCAGGATTTTGGCCATACTCCTCACGATACCACGCCAAGCCCTCCTTCAGCATCTCGCCGCCCACATCACGCCCATCGCTCCACACCACCGCAACCCATCGGCCGTATGCGTCCACCTTCGACATCTCCAAACCAACCTTCCGACCCTCCACAAGCCATTTCAGGTGACAGGTCGCAACATCCCCGAAAAACTGGCCACGCTCGGGCGCGTCGATGCCGCTAATCCTAACCCGTGACAGCGTCATCTGCTGCACCCACATTTCGCCTCCGCCCTGGCTTTGGCCAGTGCGCTCCGGCTCAACCCTATAAAACAGATGCCCCTCAAAGGTGTCGCCGTCGATGACGCGCGTCACCTGCATACAGACATCAAAACTCCGTTGGCTGAACGATGCCGCACGGCATCCCGCCAGCAGCATCAACATGAAAATCATTCGTTTCATCTCTGATTTTGGTTTTAGTTATTACTTTGGTTCTTGAAAATCACCGCAAAATTAGCAATTTCAATCTATTTTATCTATAATATCTATTGTTTCTATAGATAATTTCTATCATATATCAAAATAATCACTATTTTTGCAGCACCAAACCCAAAAACCAAAAGCTGCCATGATAGCCACAACATCCATTTCATTCCGCTAACAGCGCACCTCATTGGCCTTGGGCAAGGTACAAGAGTACTCTTTTTTTCGGCCTGAAAGCCTACAGCCTGCGGCTTATTGCTTACAGCTTACGGCTTACAGCCTCTAACCAAACTAAATTACTAACCAAACTAATTTACCACTATGGGTACAATCAAACAAGGAATCCTCGGAGGATTCAGCGGAAAAGTCGGTACAGTCATCGGCTCTTCTTGGAAAGGCATCGCCTACATGCGTGGGCAAGCCCAGTCAATCAAAAATCCTAAGACCGAAGGTCAGACAAACCAGCGAAACAAGTTCACCCTTGTCCTCGCTTTCCTTCAGTCAATCATGTCATTCATCAAGGTCGGCTACAAGAGCCACGCACAGAAGCAGAGCGCTTTCAATGCCGCCATGAGCTACATCCTCAAGAACGCCGTCACT
>NZ_JBADWU010000084.1:0-107896 GCF_056203535.1 Candidatus Limimorpha sp.
TGGATACTGTGCAGGAATGTTCCAGTCGTACTGTGAGAAGTCGCCGGTCTCGAAGTCTTCGATCATGGCGCTCATGATGTTCCAGCCCCAGTAAACCTTAACGTATGGGCTTTCTGGATCTTCTGGATCCGGATAGTATTCTGCGATGACTTCACCGACTGGGGTATAGACTTCGTTCATCACGAAATCGACAGGTTCTGTCGTCTGTGCGTAGGTGAAATCGACAGGGTTGCCGCAGACAGGAGCATTAACGGGCTGGTAGCCGTTGCATTCTGCCTTGCCGCTATATTCGCCAGACAGGATGTCGCCGCCGTAAGCACCGGTAGCATCGGTGATGAAGTCGTATGAACGGGTGCGGCCGAATTCGTCAGTGCCGTTGAAGGTGACGGTAGCGCCAGCGATGCCGGTGACGCCGTCCTGTTCGTAGACGTGACCTGCAACTCTGCCGTTGCCTGAAACGTGGACGTAAAGTTCGTTGCTAGGACCTGATTCGCCTTCATCGTAAACAGCTGTGACGTAGAACACATAACCGTCCATGTTGTAGTCCAAACCGTTGACGGTGTAGGTGGTAGCTGAGCTGTTGAGAGGCGTGCTGCCGATGAGTTCACCGTTTTGGTAGATGTTGTACTGACGGAAGGTGCGGTCCTGGATGGCTGTCCAAGCCAGGTTGAGGGCTTCGCCTTCGTAGATGTTGGCACCGTTGGTGTTGGTAGCGTGCAGGTTGGTAGGAGCGTTGAATGTGGTTGTGAAGCCCCAGACCTGACCCAAGGTTTCGCACTCGCTGTTACGGGTGTCGACTCTCCAGAAGTAGTTGGTGTTGTTGAAGAGGTCGGTAACGGTGTAGCTGGTAGCGAGGTCGGTTGTCCAGTCAACGAGGGTTTCTTCGCAGTAATAGGTGCTGCCAAAGACCAGACGATATTCAGTGGTGTAGTTGGCAAATTCCCAATTCAGGACGACTGAAGCTGGAGCAATGCCGTCAGCATCGTCGGCTGGTGAAGGATTGATGGCCTGTTCTGGGCATGGAAGCGTTTCAGGGTTGATGTTGACTGTGAATGAATCAGCGGTTGATGAAGCTGCGAGGTAGTAAGTACCGGCAGGAACAGTGATGTTGCTGATCGGGAAGTCACCGCCGACGCTGATGTAATCATCTTCGCGGTCGCGGCTGACATCTTCGAGTTCAATGCTCAGGATTTCGAACCATCTGTCTGGCACGTAGTAAGTCTGAGTGACACCCAGATCTGGGTCAATCATCATGAAACGGCGGCTGCTCATTGAACTACCAGCTGAAGTAGCATAGAAAGTATGGTATTTCTTTGAGTAACCCAAACCACGGATAGTGCCGGAAGTTTCGAAGTCAGGCAGGGTCTGGAGCACTGTCCAGTGACCGGTGTTCATATCGATTTCACCGAACCAGCTGTCGTGACCAGTTGACTTGATGCCATAGCAACGGCCTTCTTCAGTGAAGCAGATACCGCATGCGAAATTATCGCCACCATCGTGTGCAAAAGCATAAGTCTGGGCACCTGTTTCAAGGTCAATTTCATAGAAAGCAGATGAAGTTGGCATGTAAGTCTTACCATTGACAGGGTTGGTTGCCATAGTGTAGTAAACTGACATGGAAGTTGAATAGAGCGGTGTGCTCAGGTTGTTGATGTCGAAGTGGCAGTACAAATTACCACTATAAGAAATCAAATAGAGGTCATCGCCTTGCTTGACACCACCATAAAGATTCTTGTTCGTGATAGAAGAAGGAACAACACCCAAATATTCAACGGTGTTCAGCGGATCAGAAGTGTCGAAACGGCCAACTGTATTCACAGTTCCATTTTCATCATTACCGATGAAATAGACATATTCCCTTAAGTTGTCGACTGATGTGCCGCCATAGTAGTTGTCGGCACCAGGACCGCCTTGTCCGCCAAAGCCTGGCTGATAGAAGGCAATCTTACCATTGTCGCCTTCAACATCAGCATTGAGCAGCACGTCTTCGTTGAAGGTCAGTTTGAACACGGCATCAGGACCATCTTCCTTGTTGCCAGGGAGGAGGTAGTTGTCGTAGATGCTCTGTGAAGCAGGCGTAATGGTTTCGCTGTAAGGGAACGAAGACACGTTGCGGGCCAATTCCCAAACGTCAGGGCAAACAGGATCGTAAGCGAAAGCGGTCATGTCGGCCATGATGACGGTGCGGTCGTCGGAATAACTCACTACGAGTCTGCCGGTCTGGTCGCCAGTGGCTTCACCGGTTTCGATGAGGAATTCCTGTTCGGTCTGCATGCCGATGGTAAATGGATAGCTCATGTCCTGAACCATGAAGAATGGGTTTTCGGTGTCGATACCATTGATGGTGGTAGGAGCGCCCATGTTGTTCAAGGCAGCCATGAACGGACGGTTCCAAACGCCGTTGGCGCGAGGACCGAGGTCCATTGGGTCAGGAACGATGGTCAGGCTTGAACCGCCGGAAACTTCAACGTTCAGGTTGATTTTCGGACGGTAGTTACGCAGCGAACCGGCTGTGTTGTCGGTGTAATCTGCATAATAGGTGTAGCTGTCGCTCTGACGGTACAAGCTGGTGTTGGTAGCATTGTACTCGTAGAAAGTCAAGCTGCTGTTGTAGGAAGATGCTTCCTTGGCAACGGCGACAACGAGATTACGGCCACCTTGGTAATGGAAAGGTGAGTCGAGTTGGAAAGTCTGCCATGTGTTGGCTGTGCCGCCAATAGTCACATTTGTGTGGCTATAGACGCAAGTCAGCTGTGAAGCAGGAATCCAAGTGGCTGAGCTGAAACGCTCGTCACTAGCGTAACCGAGATAGATCTTCACCGAGGAGCAGGTGAGATTTGCTGTAGCATGAATCTCCCAAGCGATGCTGGTGATGTCGCAATCGGTACTGATGATTTGGTCGCCCGGATAAATGGTCTGGGCATACGAGTAACGGTAGTAATTACAGAACGGAGCGTAGTAACTGTAATCAGCACCTTCATGGCCTCCGATGTTGATTTCGAAGGCACTCGCCAAGTTAGGGCTTAAAAATGCCACTAACAAGGTCAGAATCAGAGTGAAAAAACTCTTTTTCATGATTGTGAAAGTTTAATTAATAAAAAGGTTAATAATAAGTACTTACTATTGAAACTGCAACTTCCGGCCTGCGGCAAGCCGCCTGCCTTGGCTGCAAGAATCAATCTTAAATAACGCTTTGGCCTTGTCATGCAAACTTCATGTTGTGCAAGGGGCTGGGAAACAAGAGATTTGGATAAACCGTTGGAAAATGATTCTGTAGATTCTGTGTATTGCGGAAGCACAGCGAAACGGGGAGAATCGCCCATACGGCAAAATGCCGTAAATGAAAATTGCTTCGATTGTGTATGATTTGACGTCATAATTAAAATATGTGTATGCATGCAATACACCATTTAGACTAATAACTTTGGCTCTACCCTTAGTCGATTTCGTGATTTTTTTCATTTGTGGACGTTATTTCCACAATCTATAATAGATTTATCATTAGGGCATTAACCATCCGCTGTAGAGACGTTCAAATTATTGAGCACATTGGATGATAACGCTTTGGGCTGCATGAATCATTCGGACAAATCAAGCATCACAATTCTCATCATCTGCAAATCGAATTTTAGTGATAATTAAAAAATAACCTATAATGCTAATAGTTGTTTTTTTCGCTTCGCAAAACGCAAATTTTCGTAAATGAATCATAAATCACTAAAAATCATAATTAGTTGTATATCATTCAAATTCCAATGGATTTATTGATAATTTGTGGCTATTTGCGTTCTTCAAGAAAACAACGGCTAATGTCTAGATGTGTTACAACATATTTTTTTAGCGTTACTTACAAAGTTTCATTTCATTCTTTTTTTCTACCTTTGTAGCAAATTATTTTGTCATGCAAAAAATGATTGCCCCTTCCCTTCTTTCGGCCGATTTCCTGAATCTGGGAAAAGATGTCGAAATGGTCAACAGCAGCGAAGCTGACTGGTTTCATTGCGATGTGATGGACGGCGTTTTCGTGCCGAACATCTCTTTTGGAATCCCTGTAATTCAAGCAATTAAGAAACAAGCCACAAAGCCTTTGGATGTTCACCTGATGATTGTCAACCCAGAGCATTACTTTGAAGCATTTGCAAAAGCCGGTGCCGACATCATCACTTTCCATTATGAGGCTTGCACGCACATTCACCGCGCTGTGCAACAGATTAAAAGTCTGGGCGTTAAAGCCGGCGTTGTGCTTAACCCCCACACACCCGTTTCCGTTTTGGAAGACATCCTTGCCGATTTGGATGTGGTACTGCTCATGTCGGTCAACCCTGGTTTTGGCGGACAGCAATTCATCGAGCGCACCTACGAAAAAATCAAGAAACTGCGCAAGATGATTATTGAGCAAGGTGCAACGACACTCATCGAAGTAGATGGCGGTGTCAACACGAAAAACGCTTCCGCGCTGTTTGAGGCTGGCGCCGATGTGCTTGTGGCCGGCAATGCCGTGTTCAAGTCGGAGAATCCGGTTGAAACGATTAAACTGTTGAAAATGAATTAAATGGTTTTCGGTTATGAGAATTAAATAGCAAAACCAAAAAAATTAATTATTCAGTATTAATAATAAGATTCCCGCCTACGCGGGAATGACGGCCTCAAAAAAGGCCGTAAAAAGTCTAAATATCTAAATGTCAAATAGTCAAATAGTCAAACATTAAATCTTTAAATCAAAAAAATATCGCATCATGAACGAATGTATCTTAAACCTTGCCCCAAAAGGTATTTGGGAAGAATTTCACGGCATTTTAGGCGTGCCGCGTCCATCGAAAAGAGAAGCCAAAATGGTGGCTTACTTGGAAAAATGGGCTAAAGACCACAAAGTGGATTACATCAAGGAAGAATGTGGCAACATCATCATGAATGTACCCGCCACCCCTGGCATGGAAGACCGTCAGACCATCATCCTGCAAGCACACATGGACATGGTCTGCGAAAAGAACAACGACAAAGTCCACGATTTTGAAAACGACCCGATTGAGGCCGTCATCAAAGGCGAATGGGTTCACGCCAACGGCACCACCCTTGGTGCTGACGACGGCATGGGCGTTGCCGGCGCTTTGGCCGTCATCGCTGACCCGACAGTCGAACACGGTCCATTGGAGTGCATCTTCACCATCGACGAAGAAACCGGTCTGACAGGTGCCGAAAAACTTGACCCTAAAGACTTTAAAGGCCGCATCCTCCTCAACCTCGACTCAGAAGACGAAGGCGAAATCTTCATCGGCTGCGCCGGCGGCATGGACACCATCATCAAGATGTGGTACGAACTGGAACCGAAACCGGAAAACGCCACCGCTTACCGCATTACGGTCAGCGGCTTGAAGGGCGGTCACTCGGGCGACGACATCAACAAGAACCTCGCCAACGCCAACAAGCTTTTGAACCGCATCCTCTTCCAAGCCACGACTTGGTACGACCTTGCCCTTTACGATTTCCAAGGCGGCAACCTCCGCAACGCCATTGCACGCGAAGCCACAGCCGTTGCTTACATCCCTAACGACTGCATCGAAGGTTTCTTGGCATACGTCAAGAAGGCTGAAGCCGATTTCCGTCAGGAATATCAAGTGACCGAACCTAACCTGAAAGTTACGGCAGAAGTCGCTGAAATCCAGCCGGATGTTGTCATCGACGAAATGTCGCAATACGAATTGCTCAACGCATTGTATGCCAGCCCTCACGGCGTCATCGCCATGTCGCAAACCATCCCGAACTTCGTTGAGACATCGACCAACCTCGCTTCCGTAAAGCGCAAGGAAGGCTTCTTCTTCATCCAGACTTCACAACGCAGTTCCATCGAATCGTCGAAGGAAGATGTCGCCAACATGGTGGCTTCAGTCTTCAACCTTGCCGATGCTGATGTCGAGCACACCGACGGCTATCCGGGCTGGACGCCAAATCCAAATTCAGTGATTTGCGACATCGCCGTGAAATGCTACAAGGAACGTTTCAACAAGGATCCGAAAGTGAAGGCCATTCACGCCGGTCTGGAATGTGGTCTCATCGGCGACAAGATTCCAGGCATGGACATGATTTCATTCGGCCCTACACTCCGTGGCGTTCACTCACCTGACGAGCGTTGCGAAATCAAGACCGTACAGATGTTCTGGGATTTCATGTGCGACATCCTCAAGAATGCTCCTAAGAAATAATCAGAAATTCAATAAGTTAGAGTAGTGCCAATTGGCACTACTCTTTTACAGGAAATCAAACACTTCATGGCGCAAGACAAAACATATAAATGCAAAATGCAGTCAGTGTAAATTACCACCACTCCTGATTTTTAGTCAAGATTTTCAAACGGATTTTCAGTTTGGATTTTGAGGGCAAAGCCCGACCATTGATAAATAAAGGTTGAATATTTTCAGAAAGATTATCTGTTAGGATTTTTCGTGGAGATTTTTTCTAAATCCTTCCAAAAATCCACACTGAAAATCTTACCAAAAATCAGAGAAGCCTCTCTCAATTTAAGGTCGCTTTGCTCAAAATCCTTACTAAAAATCCCACAAAAAATCCTTACTGATTTTGAATGGGTTTATGGATTCAGTTAATAACAACCAGCATTTTTCTGCGCCATCATGTTTACAGTAACATTTTTCAACATAATCACCAACAGAAACACAATCACATGAAGAAAGTTTTACTTATCGCCGCATTGCTCGGCATGGGTTCCGCCCTGATGGCGCAAGGCCCGCAAAAGTGCAGCCTCACAGCAGAAAAAGCATTCGAAAAAGCACAGAAAATCAACCAGCAAAACCGCTCGGAAAACGATTTCACAGCTTCGCTCGATTCACTCGTTTACACAAACGAATGGAACAACTATTCCGAGTCGTACAAATACGACTGGAAAGGCAACAACCTGGTGAAGACGACCTATTCCGAATGGGGCCACGACCGTCTCGTCAGCGCATACGAAAACGACCTCATCGCAACGATTGAACACCATTCAAAAGATGTCAACGCAACCGAATGGGATCACACAGCCACCGAAATCTACACCTATGACGAAAACGGCTATCTGATCACTTTTGAATACAACGCCCTCAATTTCGGCGAATGGGGCATCACCGACCGCTACGAATACACCTATGACGAGCAAGGCCGTCTGACAACCACACAAACTTGGTGGTTCGACTTTTGGGGCGAAGTGCCACAGCTCCTTCCTGGAAGCCGCGAAGAATACAGTTACGAAGGCAATGTCGTTACCATCGACGTTTACGGTTATTACTCGGAGACCGAGGAATGGCAGCCCACAGCCCGTGACATCAGCACCTACAACGAAGACGGTGATTGCAGCGAAGACCTGCAAATGAGTTGGGACGAAGCAACCCAAGATTGGAAGAATGAAGCCAAAAACGTCCACGGCTACGATGCCGAAGGTCATGTCATAACCATCACTTACAGCAATTGGGAAGAAGGTGAATGGGTGGTGACAAGCCAGACTGTTGTAGAATACGAAAACGGAAAATTAGTTTCAACAACCACTTCCGACATTTACCAGACCGGCGAATTGACACCTTATTTGCACGATGAATACGGATATGATGAAGCCGGGAACCGTTCTGTTGTTAATAATTTCTATTACGAAGAAGGGGAATTACTGCAAAGCAGCTTCAACGAATGCATCTACGACCTCACGGCAAACAGCGATGAAATCATGGGCTGCCAAGACGTTTGGAACGGAGTGCTTTCTGGTTATTTCACCAATGCCGCCGACCCGATCACAGGCATCCAGATGGCTAACAAATGGACACAATTCAACAGATTCGAGTATTACGACAGCAGCAGCACAACCATCGATGTTTTTTATTCAGCCACGACAGGCGTAAACGAAGACGGTGAAGAAATCCGTATTCAAGCCGCAGGTCTTGATGGCAAGGTTTTCGTCAGATGCGACGAACCTGTCGAAGTGAGCATTTACGACATGGCAGGCCGCAATGTGGCCACACGCAGCCAAGTCAGCGAATGTGAAATCAGCCTCAAGGCTGGACTTTACATCGTCAAGGCTGGCGATGCCGCCATTAAGGTTGTTGTCAGATAAGGCAACACCACATCAATGTAGAAACGGAGAGACGAGATGCCTCTCCGTTTTTTTTGGTGCGGTTTTTGCTGTAAGAAAACTGTTAAAACTCACATTATGAAACAATTATTCATTATCGCCTCATTTTTGCTATTTGCTTGCCCAGCCTTTTCACAAAACAAGGACAAGAAACCCGACGGCATCGACAAGAACGAATGTACCATAACCGTAAAAGGCAAAACCTACCCTCTGTATGGGAAAGTGAAAATCGTGGAATCGTTTCCCGACATCAAGGTTCAGATTGTCAGTTCGTTTGAAAATTTGGATGTCAAACTTGTCGAATCCTTTCCCGATGACTGCGGAAAAATCAAGATTGTGGAATCATTTCCCGATGTCAAGGTCAAGATTGTGGAATCATTCCCCGACATCAAGGTAAAACTGGTGGAATCGTTTCCGGGGTTGAAATAAGATTTGGATCTAATGTCACAAAGTCGCCTTCAGCCTGAAAATAGGCAATCAGTTTTTCGTAGAATCTGTTTTGGCCCAAGGTATCGGCATTTCCTAAGACAATCAGTTTCTTACGCGCACGGGTGATGGCCACATTCATTCTTCGCAAGTCGTTGAGGAAACCGATGTCGCCTCTTGCGTTGTCGCGCACCAAACTCATCAAGATGACATCGCGTTCCTGTCCCTGAAAGCCATCCACCGTATTGACAGCAATGTTTTTCCGCAAAGGTTTCAGCATACGGTTGTTGCGCACATACCTACGCAACAGCCTGACCTGCGCCTTGTAAGGCGAGATAATGCCGAAATCAACCTCATCGTGCAACATGCGTTCCATGCCTATCAGCTTCACATAATCCATCAGCGTTTTCATCAGCAGCTTTGCTTCTTCCTGATTCATACGGCTTTGGCTGCGGTTGAGCTGTTCATTGAAATCACATTTCGAGGTGTCAATCCACAGCAAAGGCTTGTCGATTGGCGAAATCAGACTATCGGCCACCGAGGGGTCGGCTTTCAGCCTTCCATGATAGAACTGCCTTGACGAGAACTCCATTATCGCGCGGTTCATACGATACTGTACTTCAAGCAGCGTCACGCACGATGGCTTCGCTTTCACCACTTTCTGCATCAAGGTACGGCTCAATCCGCCCTTTGCCGCCTCCATGCATTTGATGGTCGGCGGCAGTTGCTGATGGTCACCGGCAAAGACAACGCGGTCGGCTTTCAGGATGGCCGCCCAACATGCCGCTTCGAGAGCCTGCGCCGCCTCGTCAATGAAAAGCGTTCCGAAATGGCGACGCTCCATCAAGCGGTTGGCACTGCCAATCAAAGTGCACGCTATCACCGACGAAGTATTGAACAGCTCCTCGCGGATTTTCACCTCCAATTCCATCTCGCGGTGTTGCAGTTTCCGTAGCTGGTTTTGCTCCTTCTCCCCTTTTTTCGGGTTCACATTCAAATCACGAATGGAACGGCGGACACCGAAAAGTTCCAGATAATCAGGATGATTAGCATAGCGGTACTCGTAGGAGCACTCCATCATCACATCATTGATACGCAAAGGATTGCCGATGCGCAACACCGAAATGCCACGACGATACAGCTGTTCGCTGATCCAATCGACGGCGGCATTGCTCGGAGCGCACACCAACACCTGGGTCTCGCGCTTCAAGGTCTCATAAATGGCTTCCACCAGTGTGGTCGTCTTTCCCGTTCCGGGCGGACCGTGTACGACAGCGGTCTCGCGGGCATTCAGCACCTTGGCCACAGCCACATTCTGGCTCGCATTGAGCCAAGGAATGGAAGCATACTGCAAATCCCTGAATTCAGGCTGCCGCTCGCCGACAAGCACGCTCCGCAACCGCACGAATCTCTCATCAGTAGCATCAACGACCTGACTTAAAGCGTTCTGCATCACCTGATAAGAGAAATCATCAATGCCAAGATGAATGCCAAGCACAGAACGCTCAGCCAATGACAGAAGCGACTGCAGCACCTGGAAATTGCCGACCACGACCTGCATCCGATAGCCTTTCACAAGACTCACAAAACAAGTGTAATTGTATGGAACGATTTTGCCATTGGCATCACAACAGAAGAAATTCACCGCTTTGCCAGGTTCGAAATCGTTGTTCTGCTCTTCTTCCTGAGGGTCGCCATCGAATGTAATTTCCACGACCAGCTGGTTAGTGGCATTGTAAAACGAATTGCCCAAACGAATCGGGAACCAGCAATCGCCATCGGCGGCACGTCCCGACATGGGTGCTGTTTTCAGGCGCTCGAGATACGAATCCTTTTCGTACTCGTATTCCTTTTTCAGCAGCTCAATCTGACTTTGCAGCGATTCAAAAAGCCTTCCCATAAGAAGTCAAAACTATTTTTTCAGGCAAATCGCGCGTCATGAAACGCACCGAAATTTCCGGCAATTCATCGTCTTCACCTTTCACCGATTCGCAACTGAATGAAACCGCCGAATCACCTTGCGGCAATGTTACAGCACCTTGTGGTTCAACCGAAGCGATGAAATTATAGTTTTTGTCCGTAACGATTGCCTTTCCATTAAAATCAAACAACAGATATTGCCCCGATTTTAAAGTACATGGAAACATCAGAACGTCATCAGCAGTCCTAAGACACGGATTCGTCATACTACCCTTTCCTTCCACGTGAATACGCAAAGCGAAACCGCCTTCAAAAGGTGTATTCCACTGCCAGTCAGCGCCATGCGGTTGTCCAGGCTGCATATCGTTGAAATCGCAACGGAAACGGCGCGAAATGTGCATTTCGTACAACAAAAACGTGAAATCATCCGATTTCTCCAAATGCCATTCCGTGTAAGGGTCTTTCAGTCTTTGTTTTTGCGCCTCGCTGAAAGCATCGGCAAGACGCAGCGCATCCCAGTTTTTCATGGCATCAAGCAAATCGTCAAGTTGACCGTGATTGCGCATGGCGTTCATGTAAATCGTCATGCCATAACCAGCATCGAAGCCAGCGGCTTCCGACATGGCCCACTCCACATCTTCCAAAGTCGTACATTCATATTTGCGGTCGGCGAGACTGATTTTAAACCAGCCCAACATCCTCGGAAACAGATTCCTACGGAAGAAATCCTGATTCTTGATGCGTGCCTCGACTTGTCCTGTGCGCATGGCTTCGCCCCAAGGTTCACCCCAGTTCATGCGCGAATGGATGTGCCAATTGTAATGATTCAACTGACTGGCATCATTCAGCACATTGTGGTCCCAGCCTTCATAGCAGCGTGACACAAAGCGCGATACGGCATAATCATCTTGTCCCGTATAGGAGCAGCCTTCCAAACCGTCAAACGAAATTTGTGAAAGACCCGTATTGTTGAAAATCTCAACGATTCGGTCGGCGAAAGCATCCTGCAATTCCAAGTCGGGGAACAAGGTTTTGTAAGGATGATCCCAAAGTTTGTAGACCGTTTCATTTTTCGAATGAGCCGACTTTTTCGTCCCGTAAACACCTCTGGTACAACTATGTAAAACCTGAATGTCGCCCGTGCGTTCCGCCGTACGGAACGAAATCAGTTCGTCACCGATTTGCAAGACATTGATAGTCATCGGACGGGAAAACAGCGATGAATTATAAACTGCAAAATCAGTTTGGTCAGCGGTAATGTCGGTTTGCAATTTCACCACACCTTGTTTCAGCAAATGCTTGGAAGGCAGCGGCGTAACATACGAATCATCAGTCGTTGTGAAATTCGACAGCGTATGAACGCCTATTTTCACGCCCTCTTTTTCGGCACGCGCCACAAGTCGCGCAACCGCCTTGTCGTCACCTTTTACAAATTCAGGCGACCAATCGAAATGCCCCCAATGCGCAAACGGCTCAATATGATAAAGATACTCCATGCCTGCACGATGACATTTTTCCAAAACGAAATCCAAGTCATTCTCCGAAAAATCGGAAATGATATAAGGTTTCATAGCGGCACGCGAAGTCTTTCCCCATTCGCCATCAAACATCGGATGTGGCAGATTTTCAGCAACTTCAATATCGCCAATGCGTGATAAAGCCTCCGACTTTCGGCAGCCGAACAAAGCCACCGAAGCACCTTCCAGCAACCTGTCATCGTCTTGCACTGGCTCAACAAGGCATTGCTCAACGCCTTGCACCTTCCGATACTCCTGACGGCCACGGTAACGCGCCGAGAATTGCATCATCACGCCATTTTCAACACTTGTTGCAGCCAATCGTTCAGAGGAAATTTTGGAAGTTGACACCGCCGCATCTTCACCCATATAATTGAAATGTTCATGCACTTTCCCGACATATTCCTGCGGAATGCCAGCATTGGTCTTAATGTTCAAAGCCTGAATGCCAAAAGCCAGATTCTTGCCCTGAACCACACCGATAATATCACCTATCGTCTCACAAAGCGCAACCTTCACGGGACAAAACAAGACGGCATCATAACTCACATTTTCCTGCTGCTCAAGAGTAATTTTCAAATAATTATCCATTTCCTGAACATTAACTAAAACCGAGCCACCATCCTCAAAGCCTACTTCATACAAAGTGCCGTATGCTGGCACAAAATGGTTCGGTCTTGCCAAACGGCCTTCCTTGCACGCCATGACAAGCGGATAATTGTAACCCATCAGGATTTCGTTTTCACAGACCTGAATGGAAGTGAAAAAACCTTCTTCATCAACAGCAATCTGCAAGCCATCGGTTCGGAAAAAAGTGTTTTGAGCGTATGTCTTGCAAAACATTAAAGCAAGAAGTATAACCAGTGCTATTCTTTTCATTTTCAATTGTTTAAATCAATCAATTCCTCTTAAATCCTTATACATTTGCACGGCGTACAAATCCGTCATGTTCGAGATGAAATCCACGACCGACTGCACCTTAGTATATATGTCATCAGAATCAGTCTTAAACTGTTCAGGCATCAGCGACAGAAGTTTCTGATTATAAGCCGTTTCAGGATGCAAAACCGCATCGGTAAAATCCTCCAAAAGACTGCCAATGACCTTGAAACCCGTCAGTTCGATTTTCACCACAGACGGGTGGCGGTAAATGTTTTTCACCGAAGCATTGCGACATTTTTTCAGGGCATTTTCCTCGTATTCAGGCAAAAGCGAAATTAAGCTGCCTTGAAAACCGCCCTCCATAATGGTTTCGTAGTTTTGAACAAAAATACCACTCACGCAATTCACCAACTTGTTAATCAGCATGGCACGAAGGAAAGCCATCCTTTCATTCACATCGGTAACTGTCTCATACACATTGTTTTTATAGGCGAAGAAATCCTTTTCCGTTTCAGGATTGAAAAACGAGAGAAAACAATTTTCGATGTCGGCTGTGGCGATAATGCCATGCTTGTGCGCATCTTCCATATCCAAAATCAAATAGCAGATGTCATCGGAAGCCTCCATCATATAGGAAAGCGGATGCCGCGCATAAACGCAACGCCCGCTGTCGATGCACGGAATGTTGCAATCGTCCATCACCTGTTTGAAATCCGCTATTTCTGAATAGAAGACATTGTATTTCTTTCGGTTACCTTTATCATACGACGGATATGGATATTTGATCAGCGTAGCCAAAGTTGCCGCCGTCAGCGAGAAACCGCCAGCGCGACGCCCCGCAAACCGATGCGTCAGCAGACGAAATGCGTTGGCGTTGCCTTCAAATGAAATCAGATCGGACCATTGTGATGGCAAAACCTTATCTTTCAGTTCCCTACCCTTCCCGTCTTTAAAAAAACTGCTGATGGCGTCCTCGCCCGAATGACCGAAAGGCGGATTGCCCAAATCGTGAGCCAGACAAGCCGTTGCCACCACTGTGTCGATGTCATTCAAAACCTTATCCAGTTCGGGATGCAACTCAACAAGTTTCTGCGAAGTCATGCGTGCAATGGAACGACCAACACTTGCCACTTCCAAACTGTGTGTCAATCGGTTATGAACCATTTGGCTGCCCGGTAACGGGAAGACCTGCGTCTTGTTTTGCAGACGGCGGAAAGCACTTGAAAAAATGATGCGGTCGTAATCGCGCTGAAAATTGGTGCGGACATCAAGACTTTTGTGCGACGAAGCGCAACGCTTCAGTGAGAGAAGGGAATTCCAGTCCATACTCTTTTGCTTATCAATTATTTACAATTCAATTGCCTTATCGTAAAACAATTGTCTCAATTTCTTGCTGACCTTGAACGATTCAAACGAATTAACATTCAAGTCGCAGACGTAAAGCATCTGAATTTGAGAAACATACAATTTATCGTAGGTAACATCCAAGCCTTCTTGGGCTTGCATGGCGAAATCCATCACGCGGCGAATGTCTTCCTCTGTGAGGTCTTCCTTTGTGAAAACGAAAAGTCCAAATTCGTTGTAATCACCATAAAACCTGTTGTTTACCTTACGGATTTTGTTTTCAAGAATGCGTTTCATCGGCATGGCCAACGACCAATATTCATATTCCTTCAAGCCCATCATGTTGCCATCGCCCAGACCGTAGGCATAGCCAGTCCGTGCAATGTTATCGCGGTCAACATCGTTCACCTCCATGATTTCATCGCCTGCCATTTCGTTGATCAAGGCATGGGCCACGTTGACATCTTCACGAATGGCACGCGTGACTTCAATGCCAATGCCACGCTCATTATCCTGTAAATCAGGCCTGTCGAGATTGACAAGATTGGCATAATGCTCACCAAGCAAAGTCTCCAACGATATTTTGGCATACCGTTCAAAGAAACAAGTGTCATATTTCGGCGCGATGTTTTCCAATTGAAACGAATCCTATTGCTTGCGCAAAGATAAGGAAAAGAAATTTGCCATTTCCAAAATAATCACTGAAACAGATCAAATTTTAATCAATGCCATATTAAAACTTGCGCAATCTTATTTTTTTTGTAACTTTGCGCTGATTTTAATACCGCATATATGGATAACAGGACTATCATCGGAAGAGAAAAAGAGCAACAGATTCTTCAACGCTGTTTAGATTCGGAAGAGTCTGAATTTGTGGCAATTTACGGTCGTCGGCGCGTTGGAAAAACATATTTGGTAAGGCGGTTTTTCAATGATAATTTTGCATTTTTCCTGACAGGAATGGACAATGTTTCCATGCAAGATCAACTGACGAATTTCGCTTTTGCACTTGAAAAATATGCCCAAACAGAAATTAAAGTCCCCAAAAACTGGCTTTATGCTTTTGATGCCTTATCAAAATATTTAGAGACATTGCCCGAAGGAAAAAAGGTGATTTTCATTGACGAACTGCCCTGGTTGGACACGCCTAAATCACGCTTCCTCAGTGCATTGGAACATTTTTGGAACAGTTGGGCATCTTTGCGCAACGACATCAAACTCATCACCTGCGGGTCGGCAACTTCATGGATGCTTAACGAACTGATTAACAATCGTGGAGGGCTGCACAACCGTCTCACACACAAAATTTTGCTTGAACCATTTACCTTGAAAGAATGTAAGGATTTCTTCGACCTGAACCATTTCGGCTATGCCGAGCGCGAAATTGCTGAATGTTATATGGTTATGGGCGGTGTTCCTTTCTACATGAATCAAATGAGAAAAGGACTTAGCGTCGCACAAAACATCGATGCCCTGTTTTTTGAAATTGGTGGCCAACTATCTGACGAATACCAAAATTTGATACATTCATTATTCAGCCATTCAACGAATTACATGAAAATACTTGAGGCAATTTCGAGCAAAGGCATCGGCTTAACGAGGCTCGACATTTTGGAACAAACCGACCTGCCCAACAACGGAGGATTGACAACCATGCTCAATGAGTTGCAAAGCTGCGGTTTCATCAGGGAGTACCTGCCCATTGACAAGCAAAAGAAAAGTTCTCTGTATCAATTGATTGACCCATATATGCTATTCTATTTCCGCTTTGTAAAAACGAACAAATACCAAAACGAACATTTTTGGGTCGACTCAATGACAACGGCGCAACACGACAGTTGGTGCGGCTATGCCTTTGAAATTCTTTGCCTGAATCACATCAAGCAAATCAAAGCGGCTTTGGGCATTGCCGGAGTGGAAACAAAAATCGCATCATGGAAAAGTGACAAAATAAAAAAAGGTGCCCAAATCGATTTGCTTATCGACAGAAAAGACGATGCAATCAACCTTTGCGAGATGAAATACACAAAAAGGGATTTTACAATAACTGCAAAATACGAGAAGGAACTCACCAATAAAATCGAAGTCTTCAGGGAAGAATCAAAGACATCTAAATCAGTGAGATTGACGATGATAACATCAAAAGGACTTGCCCAGAACACCCATTCGTCAATCGTACAAAACGAACTGACTTTGTCCGATTTATTCCATTAAAAAAAGCATAATGCCATATTAAAACTTGCGCAATCTCACTTTTTAAGCCACATTGCGCAAGTTATAGTACCGCATAAAAGGAAATGGAATCACTCCACATTCAGGCTTTGACGGGCGTATGGCGTCAAATCCTGAGTTGCAAATTCGCCTTTCAGGAACTTGTAATAGCCTGCTACTGCGACCATTGCAGCGTTATCGGTGCTGTAGCTGAGGCGAGGAATGAACACTTTCCAATGGTACTTCTCGCCCATCGCCAGCATGGCATCGTGCAAGCCCGAATTGGCCGAAACACCGCCTGCAATAGCAACCGTTTTGATTCCAGTCATCTTGCTTGCCTTCACCAACTTGCTCATCAAAATATCAATAATCGTGTGCTGCACCGAAGCGCAAAGGTCTTCCTTGTTTTCTTCAATGAAATTCGGATTGAGTTTCAGATTATCGCGAACTGTGTATAAAATGCTGGTCTTCAATCCACTGAAACTATAATCAAGGTCAGGGATTTGAGGTTTTGCAAAAGTGAAGGCATTCGGATTTCCTATTTTGGCCAACTTGTCGATGATCGGACCGCCAGGATAAGGCAGACCAAGGATTTTCGCCGTCTTGTCGAAGGCTTCGCCGGCGGCATCATCGATGGTTTTTCCGATGACTTCCATGTCGAAATAATCCTTCACGACAACGATTTGGGTGTGGCCTCCCGACACAGTCAGACACAAAAATGGGAACTCTGGCACCTCGGTATGGGTGGCATCGGTGGCAAAATGCACCAAAATATGGGCATTCATGTGGTCGATTTCCACCATTGGGATGTTCAGTGTCTGCGCAAAAGCCTTTGAAAATGAGGTTCCTACGAGCAAAGAACCTAAAAGTCCGGGACCGCGTGTAAAAGCTATCGCACTTAACTGATTTTTGTTTATTTTTGCCTCTTTCAAAGCCGTGTCGATGACGGGTATGATATTCTGCTGGTGAGCACGCGAAGCGAGTTCGGGGACAACGCCTCCGTATTTCTCGTGAACTTTCTGACTAGCAATGACATTTGATAAGACACAGGTGCCTTGAAGAACTGCGGCAGAGGTGTCGTCGCACGATGATTCGATGCCTAAAATATATTCGTTCATAGCTAAAATTTGGAGGGTCAAAATTATCAAAAAAAAGATTATCCATAGCATACTAATTCTCATCATGGTGATTTTATCGGCAGTCACCAGTCTTTTCATTGCCGTTCAAGACACTATCACTCAGAAGTTTGCGGCAAGAATTGCAGGTGGATACCTCTCTGAGAAAACAGGTGCGAAAATAAAAATCGGAAAACTTTACATAGCTCCGAATCTCAGCATTTATATTGGCGATTTTTACATTAAGGATTTAAAAGACAACGATTTAGCAACTATTGGAAATTTAAGGACAAAATTTGTCGTGCAGGACTTGCTAAACGGGAAAATCCACATCGCGAAAGCCGAGTTAAAAGACGTGACGGCCAATCTCATCAAATATGAAGGCGAAGACGAGTTCAATTTTGCACCGATTGCCAACGCTTTCCAATCATCGGATACGGTCCAGAAAAAGCCAACGGAACCGACCGAAATTTACATTGACCAGGTTGCATTAAGCAACGTCAGTTTCCAATTGTGGAAACAGGATCAGGCCGATTTGCAGAAAACCTTAGCCAACAAGATGGATTATTCCCACCTTGTCCTGGACAATGTCAACCTCAATGCAAACGACATTGCCATTATAGGCGACTCCATTCATGCCAACATCAACAAACTGACAGCCAAAGATTTATGCGGTTTTGAGCTGAAAGACATGCAAGGTTTGGCTGACGTTTCGCCTTCGGGAATCATTGTCGACGGCCTGCACCTTCAGACCAACAACAGCCAGATCTACATGGATTTGAAAATGCTTTTCAGCGATTTCAGCGATTTGGACACATTCACCGATTCCGTCTATTTCGACACGAAAATCTTCCCCAGCGACATCATGCTTTCCGACATCGGCGCTTTCGCAACCGTCATGTACAAAATGCCTGATTTAGTGCATTTTGAGACTTATTTTACCGGCCCTATCGAGCATTTCAAGGCCGACGACATGAAAATCGGCATCGGCGAACAAACCACCATCGAAGGCACTTTGACCATGCATCCAGAGGATTTCGACAATGGAATGCACACGCTGAATATCAGCAAAATGCATTACACCTACGACGACTTGGCAAACTTCTATATTCCAAGCGAAAGCATCACCATACCTTTGCCCGAATCGCTCAAAGGCATGGGTAGCGGTAATATCTCACTCAATTTTGAAGGCTCATACAACGATTTCTTGGCCAACGCCAACATCACTTCGGGCATCGGTAACATCATCGCTTCTTTCAACATGGACCAGCAAGGCAGCAACGGAAATGCCTTTTCCGGCAAAGTCAAAGCTAAACGCATTGACATTGGCACAATTGCAAATGCTTCGGATTTCGTTGGCAGCATCGATTTGAATGCCGAAATCGCAGGACGGAAAAAGCCCAAAGGAAATATGGAATTCGACATCAACGGCGAGGCTTCCAACGCTTACGTCTTAGACAATACAATTGATAAAATCAAACTCAACGGACGACTCACCGACAAACGTTTCAACGGCAAAATCAGCATCAAGGACGATGAATTGGACCTTGATTTTAATGGTCTCGCCGATTTCAACACAAAAAAACCACATGGCGACTTTTCCGCCATCGTCAACAAAGCAGACCTTCGCAGTCTGAACATCATCAAAAACGATTCGCTTTCAATTCTGAACACAGAAATCACCGCCGATTTCGTTGGATTCGACCCCGACGAGATAGAAGGCTCGTTGAGTTTAGACAACACCCACTACACCGACAGCCGTGGCAATTACAACATGGAACATTTTGATGCTAACATAGTGAACGACAAACTGTTGAAACGGTGCATCAACATCAATTGCGACTTCTTCACGTTCCAAATGGCAGGGCTGATGAATTTTGCCAGTTTGCCAAACGCCGTCAAAATCTACCTTGACTCTTACACCAATATCCCAAAATGGGATAACGACATTCAGAAATACCTGAAAATCAAGGACAAAAAAGAACAAGATTTCATTATAGACCTGAACATCAACGACCCAAGCACTATCACAAGATTGTTGCTACCTCAACTGCAATTGGCAAACAACACTACCTTAAACGGAACTTTCACCTCAAGGACGAATACGCTCAACATGACTTTGCGTTCAAAAGGAGCAAAATTCAACAACATCGTCATCAACGACTTTGAATATAAGCAACTTACCTATCCAAGGAGCACTATCGCAAGATTCAACATCGATGAAATCATTTTGCGTGACAGCACCGAACACGATTCTGCAAGACTTTGCCTCGAAAACTTTGTCTTTGAAAACACGCTCAAAAGCGACACCATCTTCGCCAATTTGAGATGGAATGATCAAGAGAGCCAGAACAACAGCCGCGCCGACATCAAAACCATTTTCAACCCTACAGAAACCGGCGGACGGTTCAACATCAAGTCGGCCGAATTGCTCATCAACGATTCTGTCTGGAGCATCAATCCATTGAACAGTATCGTCTTCGACGACGACAGGATTTCCATTCAAAACTTAGAAATTTCGCATAACGAACAACGATTCGCAATTGACGGACATGTTCCTTATTATAAAAACGACACCATCAATGCTTATTTCGACGGTTTTAATCTATCTACTTTCAACTTGATTTTCAAAGGAATGGGATTTGATCTCGACGGAATCATTGATGGTAACGCACAAGTCAGCGACCTGAAAGGAAATCCGTCAATCCTTGCCAATCTCGGCATCAACGATTTCAAGTTGAACGGCAACAAAATGGGCGACTTGCGCGTCAACAGTTACTGGGATTATCTGAACAATTCCATTTTCCTTGAAACTTCCATTGTCAATTTTGGGAAACCGACATTTACACTAAGCGGATTTTACGATACCGAGAAGAAAGAAGACAACCTCAACTTCAATCTTAAACTTGACAGTCTGGAATTAGGCAGCCTCTCAAATTTCACTCAAGGCATCGTGTCGAGAATACGAGGACTTGGCAATGGAGGCTTCACAATAAAAGGTTCCATTCAAAAACCTGTCATCGAAGGCGAACTTTCCATCGAAGACGGAGGCTGCCAAATCGAATATCTGAAGACCTTCTACACCTTCAGTCCGACAATAAGACTTTCTGAAAACGAAATAGAACTCAGCAACATGATTTTAACCGACACTTTGGGACATTCAGCTCGAGTTGTCGGCAACATCAAGCATAAAAACCTTAAGGACTTCGACTTAAACATCACCTTGCTACCTGAGAATTTCCTGGTCTTGGCAACGACTTTCAAAGATGACCCGAATTATTACGGCACGGCAATCACCAACGGCATTGTCGAAATAAAAGGCCCAACCAACGACATCAAACTGAAAATCAAAGCATTGACAAGACAAGGCACTAAAATTACAATTCCTTTAAACAATTCCTCAACCGTCAAGGAAAACGACTTTATCACATTTGTTCCAGCACCAGAAACAGAAGCCGAAAGCACCGAACTCGACATTCCAAAAAAGAAAGCGAAAAGCAATTTAGGCCTCAATCTCGACATCGACCTGACCAACGAGGCAAAAGTAAAAATCCTGCTTCCAAGCGATTTCGGAACTTTGGAAGCGACTGGTTCCGGCAACATTAAAATCGGCAGCAATCCATCAGAAAATCTCACCCTTTTTGGTGAATACCAGATAGATGACGGTAGACTGCAAATCAACTACGGCAACATCATAAGCAAAAACCTGAAACTTCAAAAGGGAGGCACCATTTCTTGGGTCGGCGACCCCGCACAAGGTTCAATCAATGTCACTGGCGTTTATTCGACGACAGCACCTCTGAGTTCTTTGGGCATCGTCATCGACAGCACCTCATCACAATTCAACAATGTCAACGTGGAATGCCTCATCCATCTCTCCAATTCGCTGACAAATCCAAACATTTCATTCGGCATCAGATTCCCGAACACAACCGAAGACACCAGAAACGCAATTTTCACCATTCTCGACACCACCAATCAGGCGGCAATGACCCAACAAGCCATCTCGCTGCTTATCCTCAATTCATTCAGCAATGTTCAAGCCTCAACCTATTTCACCGGAGGAACAGCTTATTTTGATGTCGTCACCAACCAACTTACAAACTGGATATCGCAAATCAGCCAGAACTTCGACGTAGGTATACATTACAAACCTGGCGACCGACTTTCAAGCGAACAGCTGCAAATTGCTATGAAAACACAGCTTTTCGACAATCGTCTGACCATTGAAACCAATTTCGGTATGGTCAACTCAACCAACACCGCAGCATCAAACGCTTCCAACATCGTTGGCGAATTCGACATTTACTGGAAAATCAGCAAGGAAGGGAAACTACAGTTACATGCCTACAATCATTCTAACAGCAACAACTACCTTTATGATTATACATTTGACCGATTGTCACCCTACACACAAGGTTTAGGTATTTCCTACAGCCACAGTTTCAACAAGTTACGCGATATTTTCAAGAAAAAGCGGACACTTGTCCCAGAAAGGCCATTTACGGAAAAGACCAACACGAAAGAACAATAGATTATGAACTATAACGCAAAGAATTTCAAGGTTTTCCAAGCCTCAGCAGGTTCCGGAAAAACCTATACTATTATCAAGGAATACCTAAAACTCTGCCTGAAAAGTGAAAAACAGGTCAGGAATTTTCAGAACATTCTGGCCATCACCTTCACCAACGCTTCGGCCAACGACATGAAAGCCAAGATAATCAAGGATTTAAAGGCTATCAGCAGCAGCAGCGAAGTGAAGGAAAACACCATGGAAGCCGACCTTATTGATGAGTTAGGCATTTCGGACGTAGAATTGAAGCACAATGCACAACTGCTTCTCACTCAAATCATTCACGATTACAGCAGTTTTTGCGTCAGCACAATTGATGCCTTTGTGCAAAAAATTTCGCGCTCGTTTGCCCGCGATTTGGGACTGCCATCGCAATATTCCGTCAGCATCGATGAAGACGAGGTCGTCGACACGGTTGTTGCCAATCTCGGAATGCAAATCAACGATGACAACAAGTTTCTGGTCGCCATTCTGAAAAACTTCATCAACAATCAGTTTGACAAGGAAGAGAAATTCGATTTGTCCTCAAAACTCGCTGGATTTGCCAAGAAACTGTTATCGGAAAAGGCATATAACCGCTACGAAACCAACACGATAGACTCAGAAAACAGTTATCAGCAGGCCGACAGTTTTTTGAAAGCGAAAATGGATTCATTCCCAAAATTAGTTGACGATTTCATCAAGACATTTGATGCTTTTGTCAGCCGACATGGATTGCAAACTGAAGATTTTTATTATGGAAGCAAAGGACTTCCTTCATTCGTCAACAACCTGAAAAACAAAGATTTTAAGGCTCCAAACAGCTATGTTCAGAAAGTAATAAATGGCGAAGAATGGTATTCCGCAAAAGCTAAAAAAAGATTTGGGAAAGAAGGCCTCAACGCAATTGGAGATGAACTTATGACTTTCCTGCCACAATTTGCCCAAGACTACAAAAAAGGGCTGGCCGAATATCTTTTCTACAATTCGCAGCGCGAACTCCTATATTTATATGCCTTGCGCACCCAAATCCGCAGCGAAATGGAAAAACTGGCCGAAGACGAAGACATTGTCCATATTTCGGAGTTCAATAAACTCATTTCAAGCGTTTTAGGTGATTTCTCAGTTCCATTCATTTACGAAAGAATTGGCGAAAAATACAAGCACATTTTCATTGATGAATTTCAGGACACCTCGATTTTGCAATGGCAAAACCTTATTCCAATGATTGACAATGGATTAGCCAGCGGCAATATGAGCATGATTGTCGGCGATGGCAAGCAATCCATCTACCGTTTCCGCAGCGGTGAAGTCGAGCAGATTGTCAAACTTCCTGAAATTCACGCACTTCCCCAAGACGAGCGAAATGATGCTTTCGAGCATTACCAAGAAACGTTGACAAGCAATTTTTCTTTCAAAAATCTTGAATGTAATTACCGTTCGTTCAGCGATATAGTGAACTTCAACAACGACTTTTTTTCCGCAACCATCAGCCATTTAGGAACAGAATCGCAAAAAGTCTATGTCAACGTGGATGAAACGCATGGAAAGGAAGTGAAAATTGAGCAAGAAGCCAAGAAAAGCGGCCAAGGACTCGTTGAAATCGACCTTTTCAGCAAGGACAGCGAAAAAGACTATTACCTCAGCCGAATCAAGGAAATCATCGATGAACTGACACAAAACAAAGGCTACGCATACGCCGATATCGCCATCCTGACCCGAAAAACGGACACAGGTTCAATCATCGCCAACTATTTGAATGATAACGGAATACCAGTATTATCCAACGAATCGATTCTGCTGAAATCATCGGACAAAGTGCAACTTATCATCAGCACCTTGCATCACCTGATTGAGAAAAACAACAAAGCGGTAATTTCAGAAATACTTTATTATCAACGCATTACAAGCAACGCCACAGAAGACAAATCCATCAACGGCTGTTTTGACGCCGTTGCCGACATTGCCGATGGAAACGCCGACATTGAAACCATTCTCGGCATTGGGGAACCTGGATTGCTTCAGAAAACGCTCTCGCGTTCCACTTGCCTTTATGACCTATGTTCCTCATTGATGCGCATTTACGGTTTCGATTCAACCAGCGATTCCTTCCTGAATTACCTTTTGGACGAAATGTTCAGCTGGCAAACCGCCGGAAAAGAAGGCATCATGGATTTCCTTGATTTCTGGAACAAAAAGAAAAACAAGCTTGCCGTGAAATCCATTAGCGGCAATGCGGTCAGAATCATGACCATTCACAAGTCTAAAGGTTTGGAATTCAACGTAGTAATCTATCCCGAAGCCATCACCGATTTGGACAGCAAAATTGGAGGCAGCAATGCCGTTGCCGAGACTTGGGTCACGCCGGAAGAATTGGGATTCGAAGCCATCCCGAACCTCGACAAAGTGCTGTTCAAAATGACAAACGACGCAAAACTTGAAGGCGAAGTTGCAGCGCAAATCTATGAAAAAGAGGAAGAAAGCAACCGATTGGACAATTGCAATTTGCTTTATGTCGCCTTCACCCGTCCCGTTGAAAGGCTTTATGTCTTGGCAAAATCCGGTGCCAAAAAAGATAAAATCAATGTCATTGAAGATTATCTGAAAAGCCATGAGGATAAGATTAACCGCGACCTTACAATTGATGGCGTGTACACAATCTACCAATTTGGCGACCCTGATTTCATTCACAAAGCGAAAAACGAAGACAAATCCGAGAAGAAACAGATTTGTGAATCAAACACAAGTGATTGGTTTTCAAAGATTCAGATTGACCCGACACCAAGCATGTTTTGGATTTCGGAAAACGACAAAATGCAGCCCAACGAATGGGGCGAACTGGTTCACGAAATTCTTTCCAACATTGAGACAAGCGCCGACATCGACAAGGCTTTCCTCCCCTATCTTTCCGATGGCTCCATTGATGAGGAAACCGCTAATTTACTGAAAGACAAATTTGTACAGGTTACAGAAAATTCAATTGTTAAGGAAGCATTTGCCCCAAAAGCCATAGTGAGAAACGAATGTGAAATCCTTTCCAACGGCGAAATCCTGCGTCCTGACCGCTTTGCCGAACTGCCCGACCGCATCCTCCTGCTCGATTACAAGACCGGCAAAAAAGACCCCAAGCACCACCTGCAACTGAAGAACTACATTTCAGCCTTGCAAGGCATGGTTTCAAAGGAAATTTCCGCATACCTTATTTATTTAGGAGCAGATATTGAAGTGGAAGAAGTGGTAATGGATACGCTGTTTTGAGACACTGATTTTAATATCATTACATGATTTTGCATACACATAAGCAAAAATTAGGGCAATAATATACTTTTAGACCCAAAATGAAAGATGTCGGTTGGAAAAAAGTTTGAATCGAGCGGTTGCGAGATTCAAAGGTGGATAGAGAAAGGTTTTGTGGGTTTTGTAGGTTTGGGTCATAAAATGGTCAAATTGTATATTTTTGCCCCCAAAAAAACAAAAGAAACCCATATTTTCCCTACCTTTGCCGCCCAAATATTGCAACCTATCATCATTTGTAAAAAACTCATAAACAAAATATTCATGAAAAGAAACATTAAAAGCCTATTGTTTTCTGCGGCACTTCTGTTGTGCTGCTTTGCTGCAATCGCGGCGGGCACCCAGCCTTCGGCAGGCGACGGCTCACAAGCCAATCCTTATCAGATCGCCACATCTGACAACCTCGTCTGGTTCGCCGGACATGTTAACTCTGGAAACACATCTGCCTGTGCCATGCTCACGGCGGACATCACGGTGAACGCCGGCGTTTTAGACAGCAACGGCAACCTTAACGGCACTCCGTCAAATACATGGACCCCGATAGGCGGACAAAACGGCAGGGACTACTCTGGCGAGTTCAACGGCAACGGCCACACCATCAGCGGACTTTATTTCAATGACGAAAGTGTGAACAACATCGGTCTTTTCGGCAAGGCTGTCGGCAACGCCTACATCCACGACCTCGGCGTCAGCGACAGCTACTTCTGTGGCAGCAGCTGGGTCGGCGGCATCTGCGGCGACTTTGGCGGGGGACGCATTGAGAACTGCTGGAACGGCGCGACAGTGATGAGCAAGGGTAATAACTCCTGTGCAGGTGGTATTGCCGGTTCTTGCTGGACAGGCGCTTCAATTGCCGGCTGCTACAACACAGGCAAGATTTCGTGCACGGGCAGCAGTTATGGCGGCATCAGCGGCGTATTAGCAAAGAACAGTAATGTCGATGCTTCCGTCAAGGACTGCTTTACATTGAATACTGCTTGCGGTGTGATATGCAATGACCTGCGTGATAATCCTGTAATAACAAACTCAGACGCGAAAGACGCCGCAGCCTTCGCTTCCGGCGAAGTGTGCTGGTTGCTCAATAATGGCGTGACGGACGGTACTCAGAAATGGTATCAGACGTTGGGCGGCACCGACAATATCCCTGTGCTGGACAACAGCCACGGAACTGTTTACTACGGCTACGACGGCGATGTGCTGACTTATTCAAACTCGCCGCTAACCCCGCCGTCAATCGACAATGTGGCGTATATCGACGCCAACGGAGAACCGCAAACGGCCGACAATGTTTTTATAATCATGAATGCCTCCGAGCAGGTCACATGGTCTGCCGGCTGGTATGTAGTGCAAGGTGCTGACATTACCCTCGCAAAAGGTGCGGTCTGCTCGGGCGAAGTACACCTCATCCTCGCCGACGGCGCGAAACTCACCGCGACAGGAAATGATGACAATAAAACTCCCGGCATTCAGGTTTCGGGCGACGGCAACTCCCTCGCCGTCTATGGGCAAGCCGCTCAATCGGGCCAGCTTGAAGCAGTTGGTGGGAACTGGGCTGCCGGCATCGGTGGCGGATGGCACGCCAACCTCTTCGGCAACGGCTCTAACATCACCATCAACGGCGGTATAGTTACCGCAACCGGTGGGCAAAGTGGTGCCGGTGTCGGTGGCGGACAGGGTGGTAATGGTACCCATATCACCATCAATGGCGGTAATGTAACCGCAACCGGTGGGCAAAATGCTGCCGGCATCGGTGGCGGAATGGGTGGCACGTCGGGTGGTTTAGGTTCTTATATCACCGTCACCGGTGGTAATGTAACCGCAAACGGTGGAAACAGTGGTGCTGGCATCGGCGGCGGATCGGGCATGCCGGATGGTCCATGTTTATGTTCCAACATCACCATCACCGGCGGTAAAGTTACGGCAAACGGCGGATCAGGTGCTTCCGGCATCGGTGGCAGCGGATTGGAAAGTTCCAGCTCTAACATCATAATAGCTGCCACCCTCCTTGTGAAAGCCGATGCTTTCAATCCTCCTATGACCGTAATTCCCAACACCGGTGCCGACCTCGCCAGCACTCTGAATGGCAAACAATATGTAACCACCGAGCCTATAATCATCACATACGGCGAATACATCACCGTCAGCCCCGAATTTGAAAGTGGAACTAATGTGGCATACGGCACATATACTTTCACTGCGGCAGACCGTTGGGCTGACAACTATGAGTTCCTTGGCTTCTACAAGGAAAGCACTTTCGACACCCCTATCACCGAAGGCGTGAGCGGTCAGACCTACACCCTTACGGTAAACGAAGCCGCTATCTCGGTATATGCCAAGTATGAACAATTTACCCCGACACCTTATATTGATGCGAATGGTCAGGAACAAAACGTTAAAACAAGCGAAATCACTAACGAGACTTCCACTTTGGATGCCGGTTGGTATGCGGTTTTCAATGATGTTCAAACAGGACCGCTCACCTGCAACGGTGCCGTTCACCTCATCCTTGCCGACGGCGCAAAACTGACAGCACAAGGAGGAGAGGATCAAGCTGGCATCACCGTATCAGGCGAGGGCAACTCGCTCACCATCTACGGCCAAACCGCCCAGTCTGGTCAGCTGATTGCAAACGGCGGTTATAAGGGTGCCGGCATCGGTGGCGGAGAAAATGCTCCCGGCACTAACATCACCATCAACGGCGGTGTGGTCTCGGCAACTGGTGGACAATGGGCCGCCGGCATCGGTGGCGGAAATAAAGGTTCCGGCTCAAACATCACCATCAA
This sequence comes from Candidatus Limimorpha sp., assembly GCF_056203535.1. NCBI lineage: Bacteria > Pseudomonadati > Bacteroidota > Bacteroidia > Bacteroidales > Candidatus Limimorpha > Candidatus Limimorpha sp. Next base: position 28,152 of record NZ_JBADWU010000084.1, read on the forward strand.
TGGCGGTACGGTCACTGCGAAAGGTGTGTACCTTGGTGCCGGTGCCGGCATCGGCGGCGGAGATGAAGGTTCCGGCTCTCATATCACCATCAATGGTGGCATGGTCACTGCAACCGGTGGAAGTCAAGGTGCCGGCATCGGCGGCGGAAGTCACGCTTCCGGCTCAAACATCACTATCAATGGTGGTGTGGTTACGGCAGAAGGGAAAACCGATGCTGCCGGTATCGGCGGCGGATTTGGAGGTTCCGGCTCAAACATCACCATCAATGGCGGCTCGGTCACTGCAAATGGTGGAGCTGGGGCTTCCTGTATCGGTAGAGGTTATGTATGGGGCGGAAACTCCTGTTCTGACATCTTCGTGGCTGTTGGATTCATCATAAGAGCAGATAACAGCAATCCTCCTGTAACGGTAGTTGCAGCCAACCGCACGGCCGAAACCGACATCGCAGGCGATTTGAATGGCAGACGCTATGCAACCATCAGGATTCCACAGGGTGGAATAGTCACATACGGCGACTTTATCACCGTCAGTCCCGAATTTGCCAGTGGCGACAGGGTCGCTTCCGACACAGAAGTCACTTTCACCGCGGCTGACCGTTTTGCTGAAAATTATGAGTTCCTCGGCTTCTACAAGGAGAGCACCTTTGAGAATAAAATCACTCAAGGTGTAAACGGTCGAACCTACACCGTCATGGTGTTCGACGACGACATCTCGGTATATGCCAAATATGAAGAATTTATCCCAACACCTTATATTGATGCAGATGGTCAGGAACAAAGCGTTAAAACTACCGAAATCACCAACGGGACAACCACTTTGAATGCCGGCTGGTATGTGGTTTCCGGCAATGACGTGCAAACAGGATGCCTCACCTGCAACGGCGCCGTCCACCTCATCCTTGCCGACGGTGCCAAACTCACCGCAACGGGAGAAAATGATCAAGCCGGCATCACCGTATCAGGCAACGACAAGTCTCTCACCATCTACGGTCAGACCGCCCAGTCTGGCCAGCTGATTGCAAACGGTGGAGACTTTGGTGCCGGCATCGGTGGAGGAAAAAACTGTTCCGGCTCTAACATCATCATCAATGGCGGTAATGTTACGGCAACAGGTGGAGAAGGTGGTGCCGGCATCGGCGGCGGACAATACGGTTCCGGTTCGGGCATCATCATCAATAACGGTATGGTGACGGCAAACGGTGGAGATTGGGCTTCTGGTATTGGTGGCGGATTTGAGAGATCTGGTTCTGACATCACCATCAATGGCGGCACGGTCACTGCAAATGCAGGAAGGGAATCTGCTGCTATCGGCGGCGGACAACACGCCTTCGGCTCTAACATCAAGGTGGCAACTGAACTCGCCGTTTACGCAGACAACACGACCCCTCCGACAAACGAAATATCACATTCCGACAATGATATTGCACCTTATATCGCAGCATTACGATATGTAGTAGTGAATGATGATAAGACAAGTGCGAAACAGGACGCTATCGATGCCATCAACGCAGCGATAGAAGGCGTCACCAATGAGGATATTATAGCCATCGCCAACAATGCCATTGCCGCCATCAACGAGGCCATCAATGTTCGTGAAATCACAATCATCAAGGAGCAGGCCCTCGCTGCAATCGCTTCCGCCAAGGCGATTCTTAATTCTGGCCTCGGCGAGATGGGAGTTCCTTGCGAGGACTGCCCCGCGGTGGAGGTTACGAAAGGCGACAATACCATCATTCTCTACAACCCCGAAAGCGTCACATTCAAGAAAACGGAATGAAAAAAATAGGCAATAATATACTTTTAGACCCCAAAATGAAAGATGTCGGTGGGAAAAAAGCCGAAAGGCCGGTTTGAATCGAGCGGTTGCGAGATTCAAAGGTGGATAAACAAAGGTTTTGGATGTTTTGGTTATTAAAAGGTCAAATTGTATATTAAGTAACTGTTCAAAATCAAACTACATAATAAACGGGCACGGGATTTCGAGACTGCGAGGCAGCGGGATTTCGAGCGGCGGTTGCTGAGCGGAGCCAAAGCACCGCATTCCCGCGACCTCGATGTCTCGTTTTCAATATGTAAACTAATTTTGCTCACTTACTTATTGCCAAAACAATCCTTTCAACTAAACTAACAACATATTTTCAAACCATTATTTTAAATTAGTCTAAATCCAAACAACATTTTTACCACATTATAAACCAACAATTTAATCCAACAGAAATTTAGAGATTTCCGTTTGGATTGAATTTTTTATTTTTGCAGCCTAAACGAAGGATTAGGACAGACATGACTTTAGACAAACTCAACATCGGGCAATGCGCTACGATTAAGGCCGTGGGAGGCGAAGGCTCAAACCGCCAGCATTTCCTCGACATGGGCATTATTCCCGATGCAGTGATAAAAATAGTGAAATACGCCCCGATGGGTGACCCGATGGAAGTACACATTCACGGCTATTCGCTCACCTTGCGCAAAGCCGATGCCGCCCTAATCGAAGTCGAACCTTGCGAAGAAAGGCAGGAAAAGCCACAGGCAAGCAGGCCAAGCCTTGACGAAACCGAACACCCTGGTTTCGGTGAAGAAGGGAAATATCACAGCAAGGACCACGAAAATCCCTTGCCCAAAGGCTCACTGCTCACCTTTGCCCTTGTCGGGCAGCAGAACAGCGGCAAGACTACCCTTTTCAACCGACTCACGGGAGCATCGCAACATGCCGGCAATTTCCCAGGCGTTACCGTCGAGCGAATTGACGGCACCATTATCGACCATCCCGACACCCAAGTCACTGATTTACCGGGAATTTGCTCACTTTCTCCCTTTACTTCCGAAGAAAGCCTCACCCGACAATTCATCCTTGAGGAAAAACCCAAGGCCATCATCAACATCATTGATGCCAACAACATACAGCATGGTCTTTTTCTCACCATGCAACTGATGGAATTGGATGTTCCTATGGTATTGGCACTCAACATGATGGATGAAATCCGAAACAATGGCGGCACCATTCGCGTAAACCAAATGGAACAAATCCTAGGGTTGCCTGTCGTCCCGATTTCAGCGGCAAAAAACGAAGGCGTAGCCGAACTCATCGACCACGCCATTCACATTGCAAAATATCAGGAAAGACCTGCCCGTCAGGACTTTTGCAACAAAGACGACCACAAAGGCGCCGTTCACCGCTGCCTTCACAGCATCATGCACCTCATCGAAGACCACGCCCAACGCGCCGACATTCCCATCCGTTTTGCCGCCTCAAAACTGATTGAAGGTGATGGATTCATTCTCAATGCATTGCAACTCTCACAGAATGAGAAAGAAACGCTTGAACACCTGATTATCCAAATGGAGGAAGAACGCGGTTTGGACCGTGCCGCAGCCATGGCCGAAATGCGTTTTTCGTTCATCAACAGGCTTTGCCAGCAAACCGTTGTCAAGCCCAAGGAAAGCAAGGAATACCAGCGAAGCCGCCGTATAGACCAATATCTGACAGGCAAATTCACCGCCATTCCAATTTTCCTATTGGTTATGTTTGCAGTGATTTGGCTTTCGATTGATGTCATAGGCGCACCGTTACAAGACATGTTAAGCAATGGCATTCAAGGACTTGCCAATATTTGCGGTGATGCTTTGGCCAATTGGAATGTCCATCCAACCGTACAATCGTTGGTAGTGAAAGGCATTTTTGGCGGTGTTGGAAGCGTGCTGAGTTTTGTCCCGATTATCATCATCCTGTTTTTCTTCCTCAGCATTTTGGAAGACAGCGGTTACATGTCGCGCATAGCTTTTGTCAGTGACAGTTTTTTGCGCAAATTAGGTCTCACGGGACGCAGCATCATTCCGTTGCTTGTCGGTTTTGGTTGTTCCGTCCCCGCAGTCATGGCCACACGCTCCCTGTCGTCGGCACACGACCGCTGGCGCACCATTCTGCTCATCCCGTTCATGAGCTGCTCGGCGAAAATACCGATTTATGCGTTTTTCACCTCCATGTTTTTCCCACATCACGGCGGGCTTGTCTTGATTTGCCTCTACCTGTTAGGCATCACCATAGGTTTACTTTCCGCTTTGATTTCCAAATGGTTAAACAAAAACAGCGAAGCCGCGCCATTCGTCATGGAGATGCCGAATTACCGTCTGCCAAGTCCGCAAAACGTTGGGCACCTTTTATGGGAAAAGACAAAAGACTTCATCCGAAATGCCTTCACCGTCATTTTCATTGCATCAATCATTATTTGGTTTTTACAGACATTCGACTTCCATTTCCATACGGTTGAAAACGGCGAAGGAAGCATTTTGGCAAGCATCGCGGGCCTCATCGCTCCGATTTTCAAGCCATTAGGATTAGGCGAATGGCAAATCGTCACTTCCCTGATAAGCGGCTTCATTGCCAAGGAGAGCGTCGTTTCCACCATGCAAGTTCTGAACGGGACAGCCTTCATCACCACTTTGACAGCCATCCCGATGCTCGTTTTCTGCCTGCTTTACACGCCTTGCGTTGCAACCATTGCCTCCATCAAGCGTGAATTAGGCGGCAAATGGGCCTTTTACGTCGTTGTTTTCCAATGCGTTATTGCTTGGCTTGCCGCTTGGCTTGCTTACTCAATTGCCGGAATCTTTATATGAACGCTCCTACACTCATAGTGATAATCATAGTTATTGCTTTTGCCGCAACAGCTTTATTCTTTTTACTTAAAAGAAAAGATAATAACTGTACACAAAACGACGCACAAACACACTGCAAAAGCTGCTACAACACGAATTGTCCATTAAAGCGATAATGGAGGAAGTAAACTTTCAAAGCAATATGATCCAACATTAGGCTGACAATAAAAGGAGAATCTTAATTCTGCACATTAAGTAACGCTAAAAAACAAGTTGTAACACATCTAAACATTAGCCATTGATTTCCTGTTGAACGCAAATTGCCACAAATTTTCCATAAATTATCATGAATTAACTGATATACATTTAATTACAACTTTTAAGTAGGTAATCAAAATCAGTTTAGGTAATTATATACTTTCAGACCCAAACAGTGAAGATAATTCGTGGCAAAAAAATGATTTTCCCTATCTGACTTTGCAGCATCAAAAAGCGGAGAAAGAGCGACAGAGAGTTTATTTGCCACTTGGTGGGTTTCCGTTGCCTGCTGCCCGTCACCTCCAAGGTCCCTTACCGTACTTCTACTGTTATTTGTAATAACTTGACACACAGCTTGTCCAATCCCCTGGATTGGGTGAGCATTGAGCGAAGTATGGACGAGTATTGGACGAAGTACGGAGCGGGTATAGGGCGGGTGCTGTTTGAATCCTTCGGACACTGCATCGGTTGGCATATCCAACAAATATGGGTAAAAGGTATATAATTGCCTTAGTTTACATATTGAAAACGAGGCATCGAGGTCGCAGGGAATGCGAGATTACGAGGCATTCCGGCATCCCGAAGCCTCGCAGTCTCGAAATCCCGTGTCCTTTATAATGTAGTTTATTTTTGAATAGTTACTTAATAATTTATGATTCATTTACGATAATTGACTACGTTGAAATGAATATTGACTACGTCGAATCTAAAAGATTTCACCGACACGAAGTGAGGTAATCTTCGATTTTGCGTTTTGCGAAGCGAAAAAAACAACTATTATCGTTATAGGTTATTTTTCTCAACAAAGCCTTAGATTTTAGAGAAAATTAAAGAAGCGGCTGACCAAAGTCAACCGCTTCTTTTAATAAAAGCTATATTTTAGCCAATTTAGTAAACAATGAACTTAACGCTTGAGGATTTGCCACCTTGATTGAGGCGGAAAATATAAGCACCAGTGCTAAGCGCACTCATGTCAACGCTAACTTCGTAGCTACCATCGGCATAGTTACCTAAATTCTTGCTCATAACGCGACGACCGCAAATGTCGTAAACTTCGTAGCTGACATTGCCTTTGCTATTCATCATAAAGTTCACCTTTGCCATATCGCTGACAGGGTTAGGATACATGTTGATAACAGGATCTACAACTACAGATTCAGGGACTGATTGATGCGATTCCTTTCTAAAGTTTTCGCAGCGGAAAAGACCTTTGCCGTAGGTAGCTGCATAAATCATACCTTGATTACGGATTCCCTCATATACAATATCAACATAATAAGAAGTATCAGCTTCATAATGAAGAGTTTTAACTGTTTGATCATCATGTTTGACAATTTGTTGTTTCAGATCCATAACCGGCACATCACCCATATTTGCATTTTGCATTGTCCAATTCGGGTTACTAATATTGTCAGTCATATAGATACCGTGTTCAGTACCAAGAATAACCTTACCAGTTGTCATTTCAATTACTGAAGAATAGACCGGCATCTTAGGCAGATTGCCTTGCTTTGAAACAAATGTCGGATTATCTGACAAAGCATTGTTTGAATAATAAACATAGTTGTCATTACCATAATTGCCCAATGTCACGACAACATTATTTATATTTTGAGGATCGACAGCGATTGAAGTAACGCATTGACCATTATTAGCAAAAGCTTCGAAGAAAGTAGTAGTCACAATGCATTGGACAGAATCAAGGCAACCAGTGGCAGCATCGACTACAGAATTGATATTGTCGATACGGCAAACCTTACCATCCTTGAAGCCTACAAAAACCTTATCACCATCAGGGGTGACAGCCACGCTCAAAGGATCACCGGTGAAGCCATAATCCTTTTTCTTAGAAAGGAGATACCAAGTTGGTGAGGAAGAAAACTCCAAAGCATCTCTTGTGAAATAGAAGCAATCCTTAAATGCAAGATACATCTTGGCACTAATTGGGTCATGAACCAGGACAGAATCGCCAGCAGCAAGAGGAGTGGAAATAGCAGCATAAAAAGGATAATCGAGTACACTCATTGCTTGAACACTATCAGTAATTGGCTTATCGGTTTCATTATATGCCCATACTTCAACAGGATTTTCAGCATCACTATAGCTTTCAACCAAAGCAAATGGGAAACGGAAAGAAGAAGTGTTGAGCGTACCAGAGCTATTGATATTGGTCAGGAAGTTAGTTGAAACCCAGTCGGCACCACCTGTTTCAGAACGATTGAAAGAACCATTCTTTGCAGAAACGAAAATCTTGTAAGGATCAATCATCGAAAAAGCGCATGTGCCAGGTTGATAACCATCACTGAAACCGCCTAAAACATCAATAGGATAAACCCAAGTACCAGTTGTTTCGTGGTTCACATTTTCATCACCTTCAATCATGATAGTGCCATGATCAAGAGCTGCACCCATAACACGTTTCACATTATTTGAATAAGCGACTGCAAACATACGAGTGGTAACGTAGTTTCTGTTGCAGTTCACGAAGGTGAAACCGTCTTCCTTTGTAGCTTTGAAAACGCCACCATCAGTGCCGATATAACATTCTTTTGTATTATATGGATTGAACACCATTGCGTGAAGACCGACATGCAAATAAGCTGGTGAGACATAGGAAATTGCTGAACCATCAGAATGCTGGTGCGTGATAAAGTAACCAGTAGTGCCTTCTTCTCTTGTAAGTTCCCAAAGATTGTAACCAAGGACATAAACAGAATATGGATTACTTGGAGAAACGACAAGACCATGATTGTTCAGGCCCGAACCTCCATAAAGGTTGTGGCCCTGCTCTGCCGATGTGGCTGGAAGAGCGACTTCCCATGATGCACCTTTATTGACGGAAACATAAACGCTAGTATGAACACCGCTTGCATTGATGCAAGATACATAAAGTATGCTATCATTTGAAGGAGCAACTGCGACATCGAGGAAACCATCGGAAGTTGGAAGAGATACGATATTGTTATGTTCATCGTATTCAACACTTGCAGCTGAATGGCAAACCATAGCGTTGAGTCTGCCAATGTAAACTTTTCCATCAATTGCTGCCATGATTTCACTGCCCATAGCTTTCACTTCCATTGCATTGCCTGAAAGTTCAGCACCATCGGCATCCTTAGCGAGTGTCCAGGTATTACCATTATCGGAAGAATACTTCAAACCGCTTTCGGTTGCAGCGATCAATTTACCATCGGCAATAACCATATCGGTGACAAAACTCCATTCACACACACCGTTTTGATTTGCTGGAGCCGTGCTTGGAATTTGCGTCATCAGGTCATTTTCAATCTTATAAATACCACTGCCGATGAAGCTGTTATCGTATGACTGCTGTGAGAGACCATTGAAAGAAGCAGCTGCACCACAATCACCGGTACCAACGTAAATAGTATGAGAAACAGGATCTTGCACCATGCAGCTCACCATCAGATTTTGGTTGCCAACCTGATGCCATGTGATACCGTGGTTATAGGTCTTATAGACGCCACCACCTTTTGATCCGATATAGACAACACCATTTGGATTTCCGTAAGCATTTGGAGTGTTGTCATAAATAATAGCAGTTGTCTGACCGCCAAAGTTATCCGGGCCCATGCTGAGCCAATAGAGCGGATCATTTTCTGCACCTTTAGCAGTTGCGCATTGTGCGGCGGCCTTGAGCATCAAAGCCGGATCAATCAGACCTGTGTGCTGATTGGCACGAAGTTCACTCATGAATGAATCTGCCGTAGCCGATCCTTGTGTACGTGGGACATAGTGTCCGCCATTGTCAGCGATTGCCATCGTCTGACCTAACATCATGATTACCAGAAGTAAACTGAGAGGTAAAAATCTTTTTTTCATATCACGAAATTTTGATTAACTATCTGTTTATTAAACATCAATTTAATTATTCCATTATATACAATAAGTCTGCAAATATAAAACATTCTCCCAAAGAAAAACACTTTGGGAGAAAAAAAATGTGTTTTTTTATGAAAAATCTTGTTTCAGTGCGCCTAAACTACTCAATAAGCGAGACTTGCATCACTCGGCAACCAGCCTTCGCTGCCATTGGCAATCTTGACCTTATTCCATCCATCGGTTTCATCGAGAAGGGTGACTTTAGTGCCTTCGTGAAGGACAAAAAGATCGACACTGCCATCGTTGGGCGAACTTTTCACCGTCACGGCTGGCGTCATAATGATGGCGTGATTCTTTTCCTTTGCCTCATTACGTTTTTCCATTGAAAAAATGAAAGAGAAAACGAAAACCAGCAATGCCAGAATTCCGACAAAGAACCCGACTTTGCGCAAACCCATGCGACGGGCACGCAAAAACAGAAACAAAGCCGCCAAAAGGATTGTGAAACAAATGACGGAAACCGTTGCCCAAGCATTGCTCGAAAACATGTTCTTCACATTGTTCCAGCCTTTAATGATAAATGACTGCGGAATCGATTCAATCTTGTCGGCAATGGCGAGGTTGGCGATTTCGAGGTTGGTCTTCACGTCGGCATTGCTCGGGTCGAGTTTCAAGGCCTTTTCGTAGTAATAAATGGCCATAGGGTAAGTCCCCATTTTATAATAAGTGTTGCCCAGGTTGAAATACAAAGGTACGGATTCCTGTTCGGCCTCGACAATGTTGTTATACAAATCCAACGCACTCTGGTAATTGCCTTCATTGTAGGCTGCATTTGCCTGCTCGAACCATGCATCGTATGATTCCTGCGCTGCTACAAACCTTGGCATGAGCGCAATCGCTATTATTATTAATAAGGTGATACGTTTCATTCTATTATACTTTAAATTATGCTGTTTTTCGGACGCACGCAGTGCTTCACTATATTTCACATTCTGTTGCCAGACGCGATAAATCGCGTCTCTACTCCTAACTCCTAATTCCTCACTCCTAACTACAATACCCTTTCCGCCTTTGAAATCACATCAATACCTTGCTGATAAAGGTCGTCCATCTTCTTGCTGGCATCGCCAGGAGCGAAGCGGGCAAACTCGCAATTGTTCAAGGTATCGACAAACTGTCTGGTCAAATCTTCAGGGACATTCTTGGCCGACATCGCTTCATTGACCGTCTCCATCGACAATTTGGCACGTTCAATGCCAAGCTTGTCGGAGATATAGCCCCACAAAGCCTGCGACATTTCATTGTAGAAATTATTCTGATCCTTGACATTCAGGTATTTCAAGGCATTCTTCAAACGGCCTCGAGCTACCTTGGTGGCTTTCTTGTTGCGGGTCTTGGCTTCATCCTGACGCAAAGCTGCACGTTGCTTCGAGACAATCAGCAGCACGATGAAAGCAATGAGAAGCACAAGCAATATCACGAAATAGGCCGGCGAAGCGAAGAAGAAACTGTTCGAGTTTCTGAGATGCGCATTGCCCGTCATGATGTGGCGGATGTCGCTACCCAAATACTTGATGCCTTCCTGATTGGAAGCGTAAATCGTATTGCCGTCAGCATCGCCGCCTTCACCCTTTTCGACATGGATGTCGTATTGGTCGGAACTCAAAGCCGTATAGGTGCCATTGGTAGGATTTAAATACGAAAATTCAACCGGCGCAATGGTGAAATCACCGACACGACGCGGAATGACAAGATATTCAGCGCGTTTCGTTCCCGATATTCCATTTGCAGAAGGATTGGCATCAACGACAATCTTTGGGTCATAGACTTCAAAATCAGGCGGGAAAACAGGTTCCGGCATTTGAAGCAGTTCTATGTTGCCTTGACCCGAGACCGTCAGAGTCAAGGTGAAGGCTTCGTTGGTCTTGAGTTCGGTCTTGTCGATTTCCGACTTGAAATTGTAATTGCCCACGGCGCCTGCAAAACTTGCCGGCTTATTATCTTCAGGCAAACTCTTCACATCGATGCCAAGCGACGAGCAACTCAATTCCTTTTGCACATTCGTGTAGCCACCACCGAAAAACGGATCATTGAAGAACATATCGAATGGATCCATGCTGTTGCGACGGTTGCTGCGGCTTGTGGGCACCTGAGCGATACATTCAATAGACATTGGGTCAATAACCAATTTGCCGGCACGCTGCGGCACAAGTACAACTTTCTGAATTTCAGCCGTTGTGTATTCAATGCCATTGACAACTTCCGAACCCTGACGCAAGGCACCGCCATTGTTATCACTAATGTCTTTCATCCAAGCACCTGCGTAGGACGGCATCTTGGAAACCGAAAGCGATGAAACGCCAACCTTGGTGTAAAGTTTGTAAGTCAAGACAAGCTGTTCGCCCAAATAAACGGTTTTCTTTGAAGGCGTGACCTTCAGGAACAAATCCTTGCCGCTGACCTGAGGGTCGTTGGAGCTTTGCTGCTGTTGGCTTTGGCCACCTTGGGCATATTGAGAATTGCCACCGTATGCATTGCCGTTATCAGGCAAAACCTTGATGTCCAAAGCATTACTTGTCACCTTATCGCCTTTCACCGTCACCGATGCAGAACCAATGTGAAATTCACCTTCCTTATAGGCCTGCAAGGCAAAAGTGTAAGTGTTCGTGACGGAATGTGACATGGAGCCGTTGATCATCTGGAAACTTGAACTCGATGAGGTGAAAGGCCCACCAACGACATTGAAACCGTCAAACGAAGGTGCCTTGAAGTTCTTGCCTTCCGCATTCAGTTCGTAGACAACCTGAAACTTCTCTCCCACCACGACCTGTTTCTTGGCCGATGCCTTCAAGGTGACATCTTGCGCCCAAAGCATGGCCGGTGCCAAAAATCCGATTATCAAAAGCAATCTAACTATCTTCTTCATACGTAATTCTTTTGAAGCTGCAAAAATAATGAAATTTACCATTTACCAGTCTTTCTCACTCTGACGTTTCGGTTGGGTCCTGATTTTTTGTTCGTTGACCTTCTCCATCGTCTTCTTTTCCTGGTTTTCCAAAGCATCCAACATGCGCTGAGCGTCCTCTTTCGACATTTCCTGATTCTGCTGCTGTTGCTGCTGATTCTGTTGTTGCTGCTGCTGTTGGTCTTGTTGTTGCTGGTCCTGCTGGTCCTGCTGGTCTTGTTGCTGTTGTTGTTGCTGTTGTTGCTGCTGCTGGTCCTGGTTCTGATCTTCATTCTTTTCGAAGACAGCCGAGACCACGACATCGAAATCAGGCATGGTGAAGAAATTGCCCAAAGGCTGGATGTGAATCGAAGTGTCGCCATCCATCGTGATGCGGTATTCCTTGAATTTGTAGCCTGGTTCGGGCGCGTTGCGCAAAGCCACCGTCTCGCGAGGCGTAGCCTCCGAAACATCGAGCAGGACATGACCGCCTTCCACCAAAGTGTCGGGCGTCACCTTATAATAACGGTCAGCTTCGACAAAAGTTGCCTTCACCGTGACATCGGTCTCCAGCATCTGGAAGACGTTTTCGTCGGAAACCAGTGCCGACATGGTAGGATCGGTATCGCTGACCACGCGCAAATCGGCAAGCTGATAACCTTTATCCGGGGTGACAATCACGCCAATATTCTGACCTGGGACAGCCAAACTGTCGGAGACGCGAATCGTGCCGTTTTCAGTGGCATCCACATGAACGTGCAAAGCCGTTCTGAAAGTTGCCGTCACCGTCACATCAAAGTCAGGCATGGTGAAAACCGTGTCGTTGACCGGTATCGTGTCGTTGCGGTTGCCCGTCTTGTAAACCGTGTATTTGTCGACCATGTAATTCAGTTCAGGTTGGGCACTCAGCACAACCTGCTGACCTTCAACGGCCTTTTGCTTGTCGGCCATCACCGTACCGTGAGGAATGTTTTCTTCAATCGAAATCTTGTGTGCCTGCTTGAATTCAGCCGACACCAAGACATCGAATTTCGGCATGATGAAACTGCTGCCGCTCACCTCAACCGTGACCTCGGTATTGTCGGCACGCACCACAATGTATTTCGACAAGGCATAACCTTCTTCGGCCTGTGCCGAAAGCGTGACCTTCTGTCCGTTGAAAGCCACTTCTTCAGAAGCCTCAACCGAGCCATGCTCCATACCTTTATATATATAGATGTGGCTCTTGACCAAATGCGCACGGCAATATTCCAGATTGTAAAGCGCATCGGCATTGTCAGGGTTCAGTTTCAGCGGCACCTTATATATATTAAAGGCATCATAAAACTTATCCTGGGCCAGAAGGCAGTTGCCCATATTGAAGACGGCATTCGATTTCAGTTTGGCATCGGACGTCATGTCGAGTACTTTCTGGAACGTCTCGTATGCACCATCATAATTTCCCTGCGCATACAAGGCATCGCCCAGATTGAACTGTGCATTGGCATTGTTGGGACGCGCTTCCAAAGCCTTCTTGTAATTGACCTCAGCCTCGGCATAATTCGAGCGCTTGTAATTGCGGTTGCCTTTACGAATCAGCTTCACATCGGTTTGTGCCGACAGCGAAACCGTCATCACGAAAAAGGCCAGTGTCAATATGTATTTACTGAATGTTTTCATCTTTCTTCTCAAAAATGTTAAACTTTCTCTCCCACTCTTTCTTGCCCGACGAAATGAAAATCTCTATCAGCAGCAGCATGAGGGCCGCTGCAACGAACCATTGGAACTGGTCTTCGTAATCGGTGAAGACCTTGGTCTCGATTTCCGACTTATCCATCTTGTTGATGTCGTCGTAAATCTTTTCCAGACCCACATTCGAATTGCTGGCACGCACATACAAGCCATTGCCTGCCGAAGCGATTTTCTGCAACATCTGTTCGTCGAGACGGGTGATGATGGTATTGCCCTGACGGTCCTTGCGGTATCCGATCTGATGACCATACTGGTTGTATTCCGGAATCGGGGCGCCATCAGCCAGACCCATGCCTATGGTATAGACCTTCACGCCTTGCTTGGCGGCTTCCTGTGCTGCCTTGACAGCTTCGTCATTCTCATGGTCTTCACCATCGGAGATGATGATGATGGCCTTGCTGTGGTCTTCTTCAGAAAACGACTTCATAGCCAGATTGATAGCCTCGGCAATGGCCGTACCTTGCGATGCCACAAGGCTGGTGTTCACCGTCGAGAGGAACATCTTGGCAGCGGTATAGTCGGTGGTGATTGGCAGCTGCACGAAAGCCTTGTCAGCAAAGACAATGACACCGATGCGGTCGCCCTTCATGTCGCTAATCAGCTTGTTGATAGCCTGCTTGGAGCGTTCCAAACGGCTCGGCGCAATGTCCTCCGCATTCATGGAATTGGAGACGTCGACGGCAAGATACAAATCGATGCCTTCGCGCTTCACCTCTTCCATCTTCGAGCCGCTCTGCAAGTTGGCTAAAGCCAAAATGAGGCTGGACACCATCAGCAGGAACACGACAAACTTGAAATTGCGACGACGCGTAGAGTATGACGGGACAAGATATTCGCGCATTTCGGTGCTGGCGAAACGCTTGAACTGCTTGTTCTGCCTGATGCAAATCAGAATATAAATGATTATCAATAACGGAATGACTATCAGACCGTAAAGATATTCTGGATGTTCAAATCTTAATACGTTTTCCATAGCCTTAATCAGTTATCGTTCTAAAAACAGTCTTGCGTAACAGGAACTCAAGCAAGAGCAATGCCAAAGCCCAAGCCACGAAAGGATAAAACTCTTCGTGCAGGCGACGGAACTCCGTGACCTCAATCTTGGAACGTTCCAACTTGTCGATTTCCTGATAGATTTCATCCAATTTCTGATTGGAAGTCGCACGGAAATACTTGCCGTCGGTAGAGTTGGCAATGCTTTGCAGCAGTTTCTCATCAATTTCGACTTTCATCTGCTGAATCTGCTGACCGAAAGGCGTCTGCACGGGATAAGGTGCCGTGCCGTAGGTGCCAACAGCAATCGTATAGACACGGATGCCAAACAGTTTTGCCATTTCGGCAGCCGTGTACGGGTCGACGGAACCGGCATTGTTCATACCATCGGTCAACAAAATGATGACCTTTGAGATGGCATCGCTGTCCTTCAGTCTGCTGATGGAAGTGGCCAAGCCATCGCCAATGGCAGTACCATCGTCGATGAGACCGTTCTTCATCTCGGCAAGCATATTGAGCATCACGCCATGGTCAGTGGTCAAAGGCACTTGGGTGAACGATTCGCCTGAGAAAATGACCAGACCCATGCGGTCGCCCGGACGGCCTTCGACAAATTCCGAAGCCACATTCTTGGCAGCCGTCAAGCGGTCGGGCTTCAAGTCGCGGGCCAACATGGAACCTGAAACGTCCATAGCCATCACGATGTCGATGCCTTCAATATTGGATTTCTTATTGGTCGATGCACTTTGCGGACGTGCTATGGCAATGATTAACAAGGCCAAAGCCGCCATTTTCAAAGCAAAAAGCAGGTGACGCAGATAGGCTTTCCATGTCTTCGGCAAGTTGGTGAAACCGCTCATGTCGGAGAAACGCACCGAGGCTTCCTGTTTCCTGTGGCGCAACACATACCATGCAATGGCCAGAGGCACAATCAAAAGTCCCCACAAAAGACCGGGATTGGCAAATTCAAGTTGTTCAAACATTTTCCTGTCCCTCCTTCTTTTCCGCTTCCTTGGCGGCAGCCTTCTTATTGGCCTCGATTTGCACTTCCTTGGCTTTCATGTCCTGATAGTGTGCATAACTCTCATTCACGAAATCCGTCATGTTGTTCATCGCCACATCGTTTTCCAACGAAGTAGTGGAATATTTGGCAAACTTCACCAAGTCAGCAAGTTCCATAGTGTCTTTCAACTTACCGTAAATCTGTTCGTTGAAACGCAATGGCTTGATTTCCTCCAAAATAGCATCAGTGGTCATCTCAACGGCATTCACGCCAAACTGACCTTCGATGTATTCGCGGGCGATGTCGGACATGGAGGAGTAATATTCCTTCGTCTTGCCCAACTGCCAGAGTTTCTGCTGACGCAGGTTCTCCAAATCGTCGATGGCCTTGGTGTAAGGCGGGATGACTGGTCCTGAAACGACATTGCCGTTTTCATCGACTTTCGGCTTGCGATGCTTCAGATAGAACCAAATGCCGAGACCTATCAACACGAGCAAGAGCAGACCCAACAGCCACAGGAACACATCGCGCATACTAATTGGTTCCGCAATAGGCTCAACGATAGGACGATACGACTGTGTGGTGTCGACCGTGATAGTCGTCACGAACAAATCAATCGGGTCGGTGAGCGCCTGCATACGCATCGGGTCGTCGAACGACTTGGCGTAGGTCAAAGCCACCGATGGCAACTGGACACGGCCCGTGTCGAAAGTCATCAAGGTCAAAGTCTGGTCGACGATGATGTTGCTATCGGCATCGGCAGTGCGGTTGACTTGGCCTCTTTTCAGAATGTCGATCTGGTCGGAGAGCGCATCACCGGCAAACTCGTTCCATTCCACATAGTAACCATACGGCACTTTCAGGTGCAAATTCAAGTCAAATGGCTTGCCGACCGACACGTTGGCATCATCCACCTCGCCCGACACTTCGATATTTTGTGCCGAAGCGAAGAGCCAGCAGCAGCAGGCCATGACAAACAAAATACATTTCTTCATCTTCTTGATTCCCTTTTCTTGAAAAGTTGCATCAATGGTTTCACATAATCTTCATCGGTATAAATCAAGGTGTTATCAATGCCATGCACGCTGAAAGTGCGGCT
Organism: Candidatus Limimorpha sp.; assembly: GCF_056203535.1. NCBI lineage: Bacteria > Pseudomonadati > Bacteroidota > Bacteroidia > Bacteroidales > Candidatus Limimorpha > Candidatus Limimorpha sp. Next base: position 44,619 of record NZ_JBADWU010000084.1, read on the forward strand.
CAATTCGGACGATTTATACTGAATCATCTGCTGGTAAGCCTTGCGCCAAGCGTTGCTTGAGGTATCCACCCAACGGTCGACACCTGTTTCCGAATCGCGGAATTTCACCAGACCCACTTTCGGGATGTCCATCTCACGACGGTCGGTGATACGCAAGGCGACGAGATCGTGCTTGTTGGCGGCAATCTGCATTTCCTTTTCAAAACTCTTAGTGGTCATGAAGTCGGAAATGAGGAAAGCCGTAGTGCGACGCTTGATGGCACTGGTGAGGAAACGCAAGCCTTCGCCAATGTCGGTGCCTCTTTCAGTCGGCTGGAAGTCAACAATTTCGCGGATAATGCGCAAGATATGCGAACTGCCCTTCTTGGGCGGAATGAATTTCTCGATCTTACTACTGAAGAAAATCACGCCCACCTTATCGTTGTTCTGAATGGCCGAAAAAGCAAGCACGGCGGCCAGTTCTGCCGTCAAGTCGCGTTTCGACTGCGACAGGGAACCGAAATCGTTTGAGCCGGAGACATCTATGAGCAGCATGACCGTCATCTCACGCTCTTCCTCAAATATCTTGACGAAAGGACGGTTGAAACGAGCCGTGACATTCCAGTCGATATTGCGGATGTCGTCGCCGAACTCATATTCGCGCACCTCGCTGAAAGTCATACCACGGCCCTTGAAGGCACTATGGTACTGGCCCGAGAAGATGTGGTTCGACAGCCCTCGCGTCTTGATTTCGATTTTCCTTACCTTTTTAAATATATCGTTTGTTTCCATTTTTGATGTTATCAGTTTTCGGTTTTCAGTTATCGGTTATCAGTTTTCAGTTATCAGTAAACTGTAAACTGAGAACCGTAAACCATAATCTGTAAACCTATCACTTTCAACACTTTCACTTTTTATTATCACTTGGTGGTATCACATCATCATCTGACGGACCTCCGTTTCCTCTCACAGCATCAATCAATTTAGCTATCATCTTTTTGATTTTCTTGATGTTTTCTTCCTGAATGGTGTGTGTCTTCTTATCTAGGAATTCAATATCGCGCAAAATCAGCAATTCTTCCTCAACCTCTGATGCAGAGCCCATTGCCATATCCAAAAAATGTGCAAAATCTTTTGAAGTGTGGTGTCCGCAACCTTCAGCTATGTTAATAGGTATAGAGAAAGCAGCCCTTCTGACCTGTGAAGTAATACCGTATAGCTCTTCTTTCGGAAAACTTCTGGAAATCCGGAAAATGCCAACGGCAAATTCATGACTCACTTCCCAAACCTTTAATTGATGATAGTCTTGCATTGTGTGTTGTTTTTGTGGTTATCAGTAATCGGTCTTCGGTTTTCAGTTATCAGTAATCAGTTATCAGTAATCGGTCTTCGGTTTTCGATATGTATAAACTGTAAACTAAAAACTGAAAACCGTAAACTGAAAACTGTGAACTGAAAACCAAAAAAGAATCACGGAACCTCAATCGTATTCAGAATTTCGTTGATGATTTCTTCGGTGGTGACGTTCTCGGCTTCAGCTTCGTAGGTCAGGCCGATACGGTGACGCAATACGTCAGGAGCCACGGCACGGATGTCTTCAGGGATGACATAGCCGCGACGCTTGATGAAGGCGTAAGCCTTGGCAGCCAAAGCCAGATTGATGGTAGCACGAGGCGAACCGCCATAGCTGATCATGTTGGCAAACTTCTTCAGTTTGTAATCCGACGGGAAACGTGAAGCGAAAACAATGTCGGTGATATAGTTTTCAATCTTTTCGTCGAGATAGATTTCGCGGCAGACCTCACGGGCACGGATGATGTCTTCCGGCTTGATGACGGCATTGATTTTTGCAGCGGCACCGCTGATGTTCTGACGGAGGATCTGCTTTTCTTCTTCTTTCTTAGGATAATTGATGACGACTTTCAGCATGAAACGGTCGACTTGAGCTTCAGGCAGCGGATAAGTGCCTTCCTGTTCAATCGGATTCTGGGTAGCCATGACGAGGAAAGGATCCGGCAGTTTGAAGGTCTCGTCGCCAATGGTCACCTGATGTTCCTGCATGGCTTCGAGCAAAGCACTCTGCACCTTGGCGGGCGAACGGTTGATTTCATCGGCAAGGACGAAGTTGGCGAAGATAGGGCCACGACGCACCACAAACTCTTCCTTCTTCTGACTGTAAATCAAGGTACCTATCAAGTCGGCTGGCAGCAAATCAGGAGTAAACTGTATGCGGGCGAAGTCGGCATCGATGGCACTTGCCATTGATTTAATAGCCAATGTCTTAGCCAAGCCCGGCACGCCTTCAAGCAAAATATGTCCATTAGCCAAAAGGCCGATGAGCAAACGTTCGGTCATCTGTTTCTGTCCCACGATGACCTTGTTCATTTCCAAGTTGATCAAATCAACGAACTGGCTCTCCCTTTGGATTTTCTCGTTCAGTTCACGGATGTCTGTTTCAATCATTTTCGGTATTATTTTTTGTTGTTTATCATTCAATTTTTGAGCGTGCAAAAATACGCTTATCTTTCAGAGATTAAACTCCTATTTAATAATTTTATTGTGGGAAGATGAAAGAAACAGGAAAAAGAAAAAAATGTAGGGTTTTTCTCAGTTTTCGACAAAAACAGAGTAAACAGATTGGATGGAATCAGTAATAAAAATTACTCCTAATTCGCTCCGCATTTACTGACTGCCACCATGGACGGAAAAGATTCTTGAAAGATTTGTGTCCAAGAAGGCACTGCGGGAGTCAACATACTCAGCAGAGAAAAACCAATGGTTTATGAAAGATTCATGTCAGATTTATGACCGAAAAAAAAACAATACGACTATTGCGTAATTTGAAAATTCGTACCTTTGCCCCCAAATATCTTTGAACGAATATGAAAAACGAAATCGTATTGAGTGGCATCCGCCCTACAGGCAACCTCCATCTTGGCAACTACTATGGTGCCGTGCGCAGCTTCGTGAAGATGCAAGAAGACTATAATTGCTATTTCTTCATTGCCGACTGGCATTCGCTGACCACACATCCTACGCCTGAAAACATACAGAAGTCGGCCCGCACCATTTTGGCCGAATATCTTGCCTGTGGCATCGATCCCGAAAAAGCCACCATCTATATCCAAAGCGATGTGCCGGAGACTTTGGAACTCTATCTCTATTTCAACATGAATGCCTACATCGGCGAATTGGGCCGTGTGACTACTTTCAAGGAAAAGGCCCGTCAACAGCCTGACAATGTGAATGCCGGACTCTATACCTATCCCACGCTGATGGCTGCTGACATTCTGCAGCACCGTGCCAAATGGGTGCCGGTAGGCAAGGACCAGGAACAGAACATGGAGATGGCCCGCAAGTGCGCCCGCCGTTTCAACAATATATATAATGTGGAGTTCTTTGCCGAACCACAGAATTACTATTTCGGTGGCGACGCCATTAAGGTCCCGGGTTTGGACGGCAGTGGCAAGATGGGCAAGAGCGATGGCAACTGCATTTATCTTTTCGAAGACGAAAAGACCATGCGCAAGAAAGTGATGCGTGCCGTTACCGACAGCGGCCCAACTGAACCCAATAGTCCAAAACCAGAGGTGATCCAGAACCTTTTCACGATGATGAGCATCGTCAGCGAACCGGAAACGGTGAAGTATTTCGATGAGAAATGGAACGACTGCTCGATTCGCTATGGTGACATGAAGAAGCAACTTGCCGAAGACATGGTGAAGACCATCGCCCCGATTCGTGAACGCATCGTGGAGTTCTCGTCCGACGAGGCTCGTCTCGACCGTATTGCACGCATGGGTGCCGAAAAGGCGCGTGAAAGCGCATCGAAGACCCTGAATGAAGTGAGGAAAATCATTGGTTTTAAACATTTCTAAGCCTTAGCTAATGGCTAAAGGCTAATAGCTAAAGGCTGAAAAAATGGGAGATTTTGTAACATACGAGAAGATTCCGGAGCGTGCCGTCCTGATTGCCGCAGCAACACGCGAACAGAGCCGTGAGCGCACGGAAGAATATTTGGACGAACTGGCTTTCCTCTTGGAGACGGCAGGCGGTGTGCCCGTGGCACGTTTCGTGCAGGCCATGGACCGTCCGAGCAGCGTGACCTATCTCGGTTCTGGCAAACTGGAGGAGATTCATCAGTATATCAAGGCTGAGGACCTGCAACTTGCTGTGGTCGACGACGAACTGAGTGCCACGCAACTCCGCAATATGGAGAACGCCTTGGAGTGCCGAATTTTGGATAGGACCAGTCTGATTCTGGATATTTTCGCTTCCAATGCGCACACCTCTCACGCAAAAGCACAAGTGGAGTTGGCGCAATATCAATATCTTCTGCCGCGTCTGACCCGAATGTGGACACACTTGGAACGCCAGCGGGGCGGTATCGGAATGCGCGGTCCTGGTGAAACCCAGATTGAGACTGACCGCCGATTGATTTTGGAGCGTATTGCCAATCTGAAGGAGAAGCTCAAGGAAATCGACATGCAGAAGACCGTGCAGCGTAAGCAGCGTGGCAAACTGGTACGTGTTGCACTGGTGGGCTATACCAACGTGGGCAAATCGACGATTATGAACCTGCTGAGCAAGTCGGAGGTGTATACCGAAAACAAGCTTTTCGCTACGCTTGACACTACGGTGCGCAAGGTTGTGGTCGAAAATCTGCCTTTCCTGTTGTCCGATACGGTTGGTTTTATCCGTAAACTGCCGCATGGCTTGGTGGAATCGTTCAAATCGACGCTTGATGAGGTGCGCGAGTCCGATATTCTGCTGCACGTTGTCGACATTTCCCATCCCGATTTTGAATCGCAGATCGAAGTCGTCAACCAAACTTTGAATGAATTGGGCGCATCGGATAAGAAGACCATCATGGTTTTCAACAAGATAGATGCTTACACATGGGAAGAAAAAGACCCTGACGACCTGATGCCGACCACCAAACGCAATGTCTCCTACAAAGAACTGAAACAGACTTGGATGGCCAAGACCGACAAGCCTTGCATTTTCATTTCTGCAAAGAGTCGCGACAACTATCAGGAATTCAGGGATTTGCTCTATAAGGAAATCCGCGATATGCACGCTATCCGTTATCCGTATGATAATTTCTTATATTGAATAAGTAACTGAAAACAATATATGTTATGGGCATTTATTTAAATCCAGGCAATGCGCTGCTGCAGCGAGCCAGAAAATCGGAAATCTTTATCGACAAGTCGATGATGATTGCCGAACTGAACAAACTTGTTGATACAGAGAACAATTTCTTATGCGTATCCCGTCCGCGCCGTTTCGGCAAGAGCATGATGGGCAACATGATTTCGGCCTACTATTCGAAGGGCTGCGATTCGCGAGAATTGTTCAAGGACTTGAAGATTGCCCAGGACAAGAGCTATGAGACCTATCTCAACAAGCTGAATGTGGTCAAGTTTGACTTGAATGCCATGTTCCGTTTGGCAGGTGATGAGGAAAATCTGGTAGGATTTATCACGGAACTCGTTCTTGACGAGTTTAGGCAGACATTCCAAACAGTAAAGTTCAAAGACAACGACTCGTTGGCTTTGGCGATAATGAAAGTTTATGCCGCAACGGGCGAGACTTTTGCCATCATCATCGACGAATACGACGTGCTTGTTCGTGAGCAGGTGTCACCGAAACTGTTCCAATCGTATCTTTCTTTTCTCAACGGCCTGTTCAAGAATGCCGACCTTTCGCCTGCCATCTCACTTGCTTATCTCACAGGCATTCTTCCCGTCATTCGCGACAAGATACAGTCGAAGCTGAACCTCTTTGATGAGTATTCCATGACTGATGCATCGCAACTTGCCGAATTTGTCGGTTTCACAGCCGAAGAAACGAAAGCACTATGCGAACTGTACGGCATGGACTACGAGGAGTGCAGGCGTTGGTACGATGGCTACGACCTGAATGACATACATGAGATTTTCAGTCCGAAGTCGGTGGTGAGTGCCATGATGAAACATTCGTTTGGCAGCTACTGGACGCAGACCGGCTCCTACGAAGCCCTGAAACTCTATATCCTGATGAACTTCAACGGCATGAAGGACGATGTTGTCAGGATGATAGGCGGCGGGAAGGTCGATGTGAACGTTTACAAGTACCTGAACACGATGACGGATTTCCACAGTAAAGACGACGTGTTCACCTATCTGATACATCTGGGCTATCTGGCCTACGACCGCGAGACCCGCCAGTGCTATATCCCGAACAGTGAAATCAGGGAACAATGGATATTCTCTGTTGAGAACGAGCAGGACTACCAGCCTGTCATCAAGCTGGTGAACGATTCGAAGGCACTTTTAGAGGCGACCATCAACAAAGACGAGGAAGCCGTTGCCGCCGCCTTGACCGAGGCCCACCTGCGCACCACCAACCCTTTGACCTACAACAACGAGGCTTCCTTCCAAAGCGCCATCGGCCTGGCTTATTTCTACGCCAACCTGAAATACACGGTCATCAAGGAACTGCCGACGGGCAAGGGCTATGCCGACCTAGCCCTGATTCCATACGTGCCGAACATTCCGGCCTTGATTATCGAGTTGAAAAACAACAAGTCGGCGGAATCGGCGATTAACCAGATCAAGAAGAAGAAATATGATGACCTGCTGGAACACTACCGTGGCAATTTACTTTTCGTGGGTATCAATTACGATGAGAAAACTAAGGAACATCAATGCAGAATTGAGGAACTATTTTCATAAATGTCATGGAAATGTTTTTCGTTGATACACATACACATATCTACGACAAGGAATTTGACACCGACCGTGCCGAAGTGGTGCAGCGTGCCGTTGAAAACGGTGTGCAGATGCTGCTACTGCCCAATGTGGATGTCAGCACGATTGCGCCTATGCTCGATACTTTCGGCCAGTTCCCCGAACATTGCCGCGTGATGATGGGCTTGCAGCCCGAAGAGGTGCGTGAGGATTACAAAAAGGTGATGGCCTGCATCGAGAAGGAATTGGAGAAGGATATATATATAGGTGTGGGTGAAATCGGCCTGGATTTTTATTGGGACATGTCTTTTGAAAAACAGCAGCAGGAAGTCTTTGAGCTTCAGCTGGATTGGGCAAAGCAACTGAAACTGCCCGTTTCCATTCATGCCCGCAATGCTTTCGACAAGATGCGTGCCATTTTGGAAAAGAAGCAGGATGGCGGCTTGCGTGGCGTGATGCATTGTTTCAACGGAACCCTCGACGATGCAAAGGCTTATCTCGACCTCGGTTTTCACCTCGGTCTGGGTGGCGTGACCACTTACAAAAACTGTCCGGTAAAGGATTTCCTCTCCGAACTGCCTTTGGAACGGATTGTCCTTGAGACCGATGCCCCGTATCTTTCGCCCGTTCCGCATCGCGGCAAACGCAACGAACCGACCTTTATGGTTGATACGGCGAGACGGATAGCCGAAATAAGGCAATGCCCGCTTGAGGAAATAGCTGAGGTTACTACTGAAAATGCACTTGGTTTGTTTAATTTAATGGTCTAAAAGTAAAGTTGGTTATCGGTTTATGGTTATCAGTTATCAGTTTACAGTTATCAGTTGTCCAATAGTCCAAAAGTCAAAATGTCCAATAGTCCAAAAGTCAAATCTTTAAATCGTTAAATATTAAATCTTTAAATCAAAATCCAAGAAGTCTAAAAGTCCAATTGTCAAAATACTCCAAACAATGATACAACGCGAAGAAATATCCATTCTGGTGCTTTACACAGGCGGCACCATAGGCATGATGCAAGACCCGAAAACGGGTGCTTGGGCGCCTTTCGATTTCAGTAATATCTACACCCATGTCCCGATGTTGCGCGATTTGGGTTACAAAATCGATTTCTATTCCTTTGACCCGCTGATTGATTCATCCAACATGGATCCGGCGTTTTGGATTCGTTTAGTGGATAAGATTGAAGAAAACTATGAACTGTATGATGGTTTTGTCGTCTTGCACGGCTCTGACACGATGGCTTATACGGCCTCTGCACTGAGTTTCATGCTCGAAAATCTGAACAAGCCAGTCGTTTTGACAGGTTCGCAGCTCCCGATGGGTTTGGTGCGCACTGATGGCAGGACGAATTTCCTTGGTGCCATCGAAATTGCTGCTGCCAAGCAAGATGAGGTGTCGATTGTGCCTGAAGTTTGCATTTTCTTCCAGAATCAGCTTTTGCGTGGCAACCGCACGACGAAGTTCAATGCAGAAGGCTTCGATGCTTTTGCTTCCTGCAATTTCCCGAACCTCGCCGATGTGGGTATACATATTAAATATAACAAGGAGAAAATCTTCAAACCGAATTTCAAGAAGCTGAAGGTTCACAAGAACATGGATAGCAACGTGGGCATCCTGAAATTGTTCCCAGGCATCTCCGAATCGTTTGTCCGACATTTCCTCTCAGCTCCCGACCTGAAGGCCGTTGTGCTGGAAACTTTCGGCTCGGGCAATGCGACCACGGCACCTTGGTTCCTTTCCGCCTTAAAGGAGGCTGCCGATAAAGGCTTGATTATCCTGAATATAACGCAATGCGAATCGGGTTCGGTTGAAATGGGCCGTTACGAAACAAGTCTCGGCATGGGTCAAATCGGGGTCATCAGTGGCCACGACATGACCACCGAGGCCGCCATCACCAAACTGATGTACCTGATGGGAGAGGGACTGTCGATTGAGAAGACAAAGAAGCTTTTGGAAATGTCAATTCGCGGCGAAATGACGGAATGAAGAAAAAACTTTCCATAAAATAAAACTCAAAATCCTGCGTTCAATAAGTGATTATCAATGCTTTGGGAAATATTTCGAGAAAAAAACAAATAATGTTTCTGAAAGTTTTGATTTTTCAATTAAAAAAATGCGTACTTTCGCAACGATTTTGTAGGGTTTGAAGGGTTGGAAATAGGCCATGGAGAGATGTCCGAGTGGTTTAAGGAGCACGCCTGGAAAGTGTGTATACTCCAAAAGGGTATCGCGGGTTCGAATCCCGCTCTCTCCGCAAATAACTGAATAATTGTAAGTTAGAAATTAATTAATTCAAAAAAGTAATAATCAACATTTAAATTAACTATGAAAAAATTAATTGCTTTCCTCATGGTTGCTGGTTTTATGACATTCGGTATCAGCAATCTCGTCGTTGCTCAAGAAGAGCAAGCACAACCAGAAGCAACAGAACAGACCGTTGCTCCAGAAGAAGCCACTCCAGCTGAGGCTGTTGAGGCAGTAGAAGAAGAAGTTGTAGAAGCTGTTCAGCCAGCTGAAGAAGCTCCTGTAACTTTCCGTGAATCAATCAAGAAGCAGTTCATCGATGGTGGTCCTGGTTTCATGGGCATCGTGTTGGTCATCCTCTTGATTGGTATGGCAGTTTCAATTGAAAGAATCATTTATCTGACGATGGCTGACGCTAATTCGAAGAAGCTCCTCGCTGGCATCGAAGATAAGATGAAGGCTGGTGATGTTGAAGGTGCTAAGCAACTCTGCAAGGACACACGCGGTCCTGTTGCCAGCATTTTCACTCAGGGTCTCATCCGTCTGCAGGATGGTCAGTCACTTGAAGAAGTCGAAAAGTCACTCGTTTCTTACGGTGCTGTCGCTGCTGGTAAGCTTGAAAGCGGTTTGAGCTGGGTCGGCCTTTGCATCAGCTTGGCTCCTATGTTCGGTTTCATGGGTACTGTTGTCGGTATGATTCAGGCTTTCGATGATATCGCCGCCGCTGGTGATATGAGCCCAACCATCGTTGCATCAGGTATGAAGGTCGCTCTGTTGACCACCGTGTTCGGTCTGATCGCAGCTATCATCCTTCAGATTTTCTTCAACTTCATCGGAACTAAAATCGAAAAGATTACAAGCGACATGGAAGATGCTTCCATCAGCTTTATGGATATCCTCGTTAAGTACAACAAATAATAAGTAATAATCATGAACGGTAAGCTTTCAAACATCGGTAAGTGGGTTCTTGCCGTGCTGGCTCTCATCACTGTCGCTTTGGCCGTGTATTTCTACATGGACCTCACGAGTGATTCCCGCACGTCAATTATCCTGAATTGGGGCTACATCTTGATTATACTTGGCATCGTTATCGCATTGCTCTCTGTCATTATTTCCGGCGTTGTCAAAGGTATCAATGGCAAGAAGATCTTAGTTGCAATTGGTGCAATTGTTGTTATTGGAGTTGTAGCATTTATTATGGCAAAAGGCAGTTTCGACATTCCTTATCAGGCTGGTGATGTCACCTATTCGGGCAACACACACGGCTGGGTCGAATTCGGTCTTGATTTCTTTTATGTAACCCTTGGAGTCAGCATTCTTTGCATCCTCTATTCAGTTATTAAATCAGGTAAATAAAAACACTTCATCATGGCCAAGAAAGTTCCAGAAATTAACTCGAGTTCGCAGGCTGACATAGCATTCTTGCTATTGTGTTTCTTCCTGATGACCACTTCAATGGACGTCGACTACGGTATCACCCGTCGTCTGCCTCCTCCTGTCGAAGTCAACGACGAAGACGTGAAGGTCAAGGAAAGAAATGTGATGAATGTTTTGATTAACAAAAACGATAGACTGTTGGTCAATGGCCGTCCTTCCGACATTTCTTTGCTGAAAGACCAAGCCAAGGAGTTTATGACTCCACGTCCAAACGACCCAACCGCTCCTGAAGTCGAAACCAAGACTTTCGACCTCGTTGGTGACGTTTTGATGTCGAAGGGCGTTATTTCCTTGCAGAATGACCGCGGTACTTCGTATGCTATGTATATCAGTGTGCAGAATGAGTTGGCACGCGCCTTCAATGAAATGAAGGAGGAATTGGCAGTTCAGAAATTCCACAAGCATCTCGACCAACTCAACGAAGATCAAACTAAAGCTATTAATGATGCTGTGCCAGTACGTGTCAGTGAAGCTGAACCTGTTGTGTACGGTAATAATTAAAGGAGGATAAACTATGGGTAAATTCAGAAAAGAAGGTAGCAAGGAAGTGCCACAAGTGAGTACCTCATCACTGCCGGATATCGTTTACATGTTGATTTTCTTCTTCATGATTACCACCTCAATGCGTGACGTTGAACTGAAAGTCAAGACCGCCATGCCTAAGGCTTCCGAAATCCAAAAACTCGAAAGGAAGGCATTGGTGAGCAGCATCTACATCGGCCCTCCGCGTGATACCAAGCTCGGTACCGAATCACGTATCCAGCTCGATGATGCTTTCGCCCGTCCGGACGACATCGCCGACTGGATTATGAAAGAACGTGAATCACGTGCTGAAGCTGACCGTCAGTTAATGACGACTGCTTTGAAGGTGCATAAGGATACCCGTATGGGTGTCGTCACCGACGTGAAGCAGGAGCTTCGTAAGGTTGGTGCATTCCGTATCAACTACACCACGCTCAAGGGTAGCGCTCTTGAAAATCAGAGATAATCATTTATTTGTCTGATATTGAAAAAGGATGGCGAAAGCCATCCTTTTTTATTGTTGTAATGAAATGGTTGATTGAAAGTTTTGAAAATATTGAAAGTTTTTAATTCTTTTGATTTGTTTTTTGCCTAAATTTGTATTTTCATTCAATCCTAAATGGTACTTGAGTTATGTCTATTGAAATCAAAAAGATAGCTAATCGTAGTGATTTAAAGAAGTTTATACTTTTCCCTTACGAATTATACAAAGATTGCGAAAACTGGGTTCCCGCTTTAAGAGGTGATGAATTTGACACTTTCAATCCTAAGCATAATGGTGCTTTTGAATACTGCGAGGCCGATTATTTTTTAGCCTATAAAAATGCCAAGATAGTTGGCCGTGTGGCTGCCATCATCAATCGCAAGGCAAACGAGACTTGGCATCAGCCTGTTGTCCGTTTTGGATGGATTGAGTTCATTGAAGATGTCGAGGTGCTGCAGGCTTTGATTGATGCGGTTTCAGCATGGGGAAAGGAACGTGGCTGCACTTTAATAAAAGGGCCGCTTGGCTTTACCGATATGGACAGAGAAGGTCTTCTTGTGGAAGGATATGAGCATTTAAGTCCTTTTACTTGTCTTTATAATTTCCCTTATTATGACAGGCTCTTGAAACAAATCGGGTTTGACAAGGATGTCGACTGGACACAATCAATTGTCGATATTCCCGATGTTCTTCCCCCCTCTTTTCAATATACTGATTTGATAGAAAGGCGTTTCGGACTCCGTGCAGCTAAAGCCCATACGATGTTAGGGATGTGTCTACGCTATGGCATGTCTATTTTTCACATGTATAATGAGACCTTTGCTCCGCTTTTCCAATTTACGCCTCTTACCGACCGTCAGATTAAACGTTATTTGCTGACTTATATTCCAATCCTGAATAAAGACTTTGTCTGCGTCCTGATTGATGCGAATGATAAGCCTGTGGGGTTCGCTTTCTGTGTTCCTTCGCTTTCGAAAGTTGTCAAGAGAAGCAATGGCCGTCTGTTGCCTTTCGGTTTTTTGCGCATCCTTCATGCCATCAGGCATAACGACACCTTGGAGGCTTTGATGATTGGCATTCTGCCTGAATATCAGGGTAAAGGAGGCATAGTTCCGATTTTCAAGTATATTCATGAAAACTGCATAAAGTTTGGCATTACCAAGATGATTACTAATCCTCAGCTTGAGACAAATTATAAGGTGCAGTCGATTTGGAATGACTATAAGACGGAACCTTTTATGCGTCGTAGATCTTACTGTAAATCAATTGAATAATTAAAATATTTATAAAATGCGACATTATTTTTATGATATGATTCCGGCTGACGAATTGGCTCAGCTGACTTACATTCCGACAATGCCGGAATTTGTGAAATGGATCGGTGAAAAATGGGCGGACAGGCCTGCCGTTTCAGATACAGTTGTCACATACACATATAAGGAAATGTGCAGAAGGATTGCACGCCGCCGTGCTTTCCTAAACGGATTGGGCTTGCAAAAAGGTGACAAGGTCGCCATTTTGGAACTCACCTCTATCGATGCCGTTGAAATGTTTCTGGCCGTGACATCGGCTGGTTATGTTGCCATCAATTTGCCGGCACAATTGCCAGCACAAGCTGTGGTAGGCTGCTGCATGAAATTCGGTGTCAAGGTGCTTGCAGTTAGAGATGAATTTATGGATAGGACGCAAGGTGCTCCTTGTGTTGTCATTTCTTCTTCATCCATGGCTGAAGTTGAAGCTCCTGTGGCTGAAGTCGACCGCAACGATGCCGCCGCCATTTTCTTCACCGGTGGAACCACCGGCGCACCAAAGGGTGCAATCCTTCCGCATCGTGCCTTGACAAGAGGTGGTTTCAACGGCTGTTTTGCTCCAGGAAGCCAACTCTTTGGACAAAGATATATCTGCCTGTTGCCGTTGAGCCATGTTTTCGGCTTGATTCGCAGTACTTTATCAGCATTCTATTCAGGCTCACTCTGGTTCTCGGCCGAAGACATGAAGGCCACCATTAGCAAATTGCCGATGATTAAGCCTACAATCCTGATTTTGGTTCCTGGCCTTTGTGATGTGTTGATGGGTCTTGCCAAGATGTACGGGCCTCAATTCCTTGGTGGTCAGTTGAAAATGATTATTTCGGGGGCTGCCAATGTGCCGCCGCGTTTGATGACTGAATTTGACAAATTTGGCATCAGTTTGCTGGCTGGTTACGGCATGACGGAAGGTGCTAATCTGACAACGGGTAATGCCGATGTGAAAACGCATCCGACTTCGGTTGGTAAGGTTTATCCGGAACAGGAAATCAAAATCGTGAATGATGAAATCTGGTTCCGTGGTGACAATGTATTCCTTGGCTATTACGGTGATCCCGAAAAGACAAAGGAAACCCTGACTGAAGACGGTTGGGTGAAAAGTGGTGATTTAGGTCGTATCGATGAAGATGGTTTCGTTTACATCACGGGACGTATCAAGAATCTGATTATCCTTGCTAACGGTGAAAATGTTTCGCCGGAGACCATCGAAGAACCTTTCTACAAGTGCGATGCCCTCAAGGATTGTCTTGTGAGGCAAGAGGAAGTCGATGGTTTACCTGTCATTACTATGGAAATCCTGCCTCAGCCAGCTGCTTTTGCAGGAAAGAGTCAGGAAGAAATCCATGCTTTCTTTAAGGATTTGGTCGAAAAGGTGAATGCGGAACTGCCATCAACACATCGTGTTGCGAAGTTTACAATCCGCACTGAAGATTTTAGGCGTACAGGTTCACTGAAAGTTTCACGTAATCAATGATTTGGCATGACACAAGAAGAAATTTTAGCTGGCTTGAAAGTGATTTTCGCCAACATTAGGCCACAGGTCGATATTAACACAATTGGCATGGATTCCAACTTGCTCGAAGACCTTTATTTGGATTCGCTTTCCATGTTGCTGATGTCGTTGGCAATTGAACAGAAATTCAATTTCCAGTTTGAGACGCAAGCTCCTTTTAAAACAGTTGGAGAGGTCGTTGAATATATTGCCGGAAGGGTAAGTTGATAAAATGAAAGAATGACTTTGAACAGCCACTTAGAAATCAAAAAGCCTATCCCAAAAAGGACAGGCTTTTTTTGATGTTTTCTTTCAGCACCAATCTCAGAGGGCGATGTCTTCGCCGCTTGCGTTCTGGAAATTGTACTGCAAGGCGTGGAAATCGGACATGGACTGCACCTTGAAGGATTTGCCGTATTTCCGCATCCACTTGTAACGGATTGAAAACAGCCCTTTCGTCAGGTAGGCGTGAATGAAAGGATGCACTTGCAGTGTGATGTGGTTCTCGTTTTGGTCGAGGAGCAAGTACTTGAGGTTGTTTTCGATTTCGTCGATGAACAGGATGGCAGGGCGGATTTTGCCTTCGCCGTCGCACACGGGGCATTTTTCCTGCACTTGGATTTCGGTCTCCGGGCGCACGCGCTGGCGCGTAATCTGAATCAGTCCAAACTTGGTAGCCGGAAGGATGTTGTGCTTGGCGCGGTCGTGCGCCATGGCTTCGCACAGTTTAATGTAAAGTTCCTTGCGGTGTTTGGCTTCCGTCATGTCGATGAAGTCGACGATAATGATGCCGCCCATGTCGCGCAGGCGCAGCTGGCGGGCGATTTCGACGGCGGCTTCCAGATTGACCTGAAGTGCGTTTTCCTCCTGTGAGTTGTCCTTGTTCACGCGGTGGCCGCTGTTCACGTCGATGACGTGCATGGCCTCGGTGTGTTCAATGATGAGGTAGATACCGTTTCTGATGGTGACAACGCGACCGAAAAAGCCTTTGATTTGCTTGCTGACATTGAAATAGTCGAAGATAGGGTCGTTGCCCTTGTAGAGACTCACAATGTCGGCTTTTTCAGGCGCAAAAGACTTGATGTAGCCTTGTATTTCTTCATAAAGCGTCGGGTCGTCGACATGTATACTGTTGAACGACTCGTTCAGCAAATCGCGCAGCATGACGGAAGTCTGGTTCATCTCGCTGACCATTTTCCCGAAAGTAGTCATTTTCTTCATTTCAGCCACGCACTGTTCCCATTTGGCCACGAGGGACTTGAGGTCGGCATCCAGTTCAGCCACTTTCTTGTCCTCGGCGACGGTGCGCACAATGACACCGTAGTTTTCGGGACGAATGCTTTGGATGAGTTTCTTGAGGCGGGTGCGTTCGGCATTGCTGCGGATTTTGTGTGATACCGAAATGCGGTTTGTGAGTGGCGTGAGCACCAAAAAGCGTCCAGCGAATGAAATTTCGGCGGAAATTCTTGGGCCTTTTGTCGAGATGGGTTCCTTGGCAATTTGAACGGGGAGGAGGTCGCCAACATTAAGATAATCGCCAATGCGCTCGTTCTTAGGAACTTCTGGTTCAAGTTTAAAGTTCTCCATCGAAACGCCATCGGCACCCGACATCACCAAGTTCTTGAATTTTTGCAAGGAACTGATCTGCGGACCGAGGTCAAGGAAATGAAGAAACGCTTCCTTCGAATAGCCCACATCGACAAAAGCCGCATTGAGGCCCGGAAGTATTTTCTTAACCCGGCCGAGATACACATCACCAACCGCAAACTGGTTGTTAGTCTTCTCTTTGTGAAGTTCGACAAGTACGTTGTCCTCCAGCAGAGCGATGTCAACCTCCGAAGCACGCGAACTGATGACAATGTCGCGCACCACTTCCTTCACTTCAATTCTTTCTTCTTGTTGTTCTTCGGACATGTAGTTTGCTTTTTTAAGTTGACTTTTCTTTTTAAAAACAATAACACAACATTGTATACCAATGCTGTGTTATCGTTTACTTGACATCGGATAAGGAGAAAGTTATTTCTTCTTATGTCTGTCCTTTCTCAGGCGTTTTTTACGCTTGTGAGTCGACATCTTGTGTCTTTTGTGTTTTTTACCGTTTGGCATAGTATAATGATTTTAAATATTTCAAACGATTATTTAACGGCGGTCATGAAAGTCTTAGCTGGCTTGAAAGCTGGGATATTGTGAGCGGGAATGGTAATGGCAACATTCTTGGAGATGTTACGGCCTGTCTTTTCAGCTCTTGTCTTGATGATGAAGCTGCCGAAGCCTCTCAGATAGACGTTTTCACCCTTGGCCATAGCAGCCTTGACGGATTCCATGAAGTATTCAACAACTGTCTGGACTGCACCTTTTTCGATACCGGTCTTGCTAGCGATTTCAGCTACGATTTCTGCTTTTGTCATTTTTCTTATTATTTAATGGTTATTTATTATGTTTGTTGTAAATTTGCGGCAAAGGTAAAAACAATTTCGATACGGAGACGAATTTTATTCATTTTTTTAATCTAAAATCCTATAATTTGAGCATTTAGGCAAAAAAGCGGAGGAAAAAGACGGTGAAGAATGACGGTTTTAGGCCTAATTCTCAAGAAAAGGACATTAATTTCAGCGAAGTAACTATGACAACAATACAAAGCACACTATCAGAATGGTTTTCAGACAACAAACGCGATTTGCCCTGGCGCAGTCAGCCAACATCTTATTTCGTCTGGATTTCGGAAATCATCCTGCAACAGACGCGCGTCAGCCAAGGCTATGACTATTTCATGCGGTTCACCGAAAAATGGCCTACGCTGAAAGACCTGGCGCAAGCATCTGAGGAAGAAGTACTTAAAATGTGGCAAGGCTTAGGCTATTACTCACGGGCACGCAACCTGCACCGCTGCGCCCGGCAAGTGGTGGAGCAGCACGGCGGCGAGTTTCCCGCCGACTACGATGCCTTGCGCCGGCTGCAAGGCATTGGCGACTACACGGCGGCAGCCATCGCTTCCATTGCCTTCGGCCTCCCCTACGCTGTTGTCGATGGCAACGTCTACCGCGTCCTTTCACGCCTTTTCGACATCGATACACCTATTAATATTAATGAAGGCAAGAAAATATTCGCCCAATTGGCCGACGAACTGCTTGACCGTGAGCATCCTGGCCTACACAATCAGGCGATGATGGAATTCGGTGCCTTGCATTGCCTACCAAAAAATCAAGACTGCACGAATTGTCCATTGCAAGCACATTGCCTGGCCTTTGCCAACGGCACCGTGGCGCAACGGCCCGTGAAACTCGATAAACTGAAAGTACGGACACGCTATTTCAACTATTTGGTTTTCAGAATAAAAAGCACGGAAGAACTTTACATTCACAAGCGCACAGCCAAAGACATCTGGATTAATCTTTACGATTTCCCACTTATAGAGACAACCAAAGCCACCGACATCAATCAACTGCTGCAAAATGATTTTTTCAAGCAATTCATCGAAGGAAACGGCTACACCATAGGCAGAATATCTAGACAATTCACTCACAAACTCACGCATCAAACCATAATTGCGCAATTCATTGAAATATTTCTTGAGAAAAAACCACCTCTATATGAAACAAAAGATATACTTTTGACGACTGAAACGGATTTGGTTAAATATCCAGTCCCCCGATTAATTGATCAATACATAAACTTAAATCTCAAATTCTATGGCAAGCTTAAATAAAGTAATCCTCATCGGCCGTTTCGGAAAAGATCCTGAAGTAACCACTTTTGAGAATGGAACAAGAAAAGTATCAGCGACATTAGCGACCTCTGAACGCTACCGCGACCATGACAACAACTGGGTCGAACAGACCGATTGGCACAACATTGTCGTTTGGGGCAACCTCGCCAACGACATCGCCGACCATCGCCGCAACTATGTGAAAGGCGACCTGATGTACATTGAAGGCAAACTCAGAACGCGCCAATACACTGACCAGCAAGGTATTGTGCGTTACATTACGGAAGTGAACGTCGACAAGATGATGCAATTGGCACCAGCCAAACCGCCACAACAGTCGTCATACAACCAAGGATACAGCGGAGCGCCAAGCCAGCAGGCGCCAGCCCAGCCAGCTCCGGCTGACCCATTCGCCAGCAATCCTTTGCCAGCCGATGACCTTCCATTCTAACAAACGAAACGAGATGCAGGGTGTGAAAATCACATTCTGCATCTTTTGTATTCAAAAATTCCGTACTTTTGCAGCGTAATTTTTAAATCGTAATAGTTTTGGAAACACCAGACCCTGACCCTGAGCCTCTTACGGAAATCTTATCCGTTGTCCTAAACAGCTTTTTCACCGGATTTTCATTGAATGCCATCATCGGACTGATTGTCCTATGCCTGCTGCTCATTGCATCTGCATTAATTTCGAGCAGCGAGACGGCCATTTTCTCCTTGCAGCCTGCCGATATTGCCGATTTGGAATCGCGCGACGACGCCAAAAGCAAACTGCTGCTGAAACTGCGTGAAAAACCCAAGACACTTCTCGCCACCATATTGATTGGCAACAATTTAGTCAATGTGACCATCACATTGCTTTCGACTTATATCATCGCCGAACTATTCGACATCAGGAACTACCCTATGGCGTCATTCATTCTCGAAGTGGTTGTCGTGACCTCGTTGCTGCTGATTATCGGCGAAATCACGCCAAAGATTTATGCCAGCAAACAAGCCGTGAAAATCGGACGTTTCATGGCACGGCCATTGAATGTCCTGATTGCGGTTTTCAAGCCTTTGAGCCGCATTCTGGTCAAGTCGACCTCATTCATGGACAAACATTTGGAGAAAAAGAAAGGCGAAATTTCCATTGACGACCTATCGACAGCCGTCGACATCGCCACCGAGACATCAGTCCTCGATGAAGAACGCCAAATGCTGAAAGGCATTGCTTCGTTCAGCGAAAAGGAAGTAAGCAACGTAATGCGCCCACGCATTGACATCATCGGCATCGATTACGGAATGCCTTTTACCGAAATGTTGGAAACCGTCATAAAGAGCGGATTTTCAAGGATTCCCGTTTATCAGGAAAGCCTCGACAACATGAACGGCATTCTTTATGTGAAAGACCTTCTCCCCTATTTGGACGCTGAATCATACGAATGGCACAAACTTATCCGACCTGCATTCTTCGTCCCTGAGAACCGCAGAATCAACGATTTGTTTCAGGATTTCAGAGAAAAGAAAATCCATATCGCCATTGTGGTCGACGAATACGGCGGCACTTCGGGCCTCATCACCATGGAAGATGTCATTGAGGAAATCGTGGGCGACATCAGCGATGAATTCGACAAGGAAAAACAGGAGCAACATTATACCAAACTTGACGACGGCTCGTTCTTATTCAAGGCGCAGACAAGTATCGTCGATTTCTGCAAGATTTTCGGTGTCGACGAAGATTATTTTGAGCCTATGCAAGGCGAAGCCGACACCCTTGCCGGATTGATTCTTGAAATTGAAGGGCGTATTCCGGAAATAGGTTTCAAGTTTGATTTTGAGGAATTTGTGTTTGAAATCACCGATGCGGATTTGAGGAGGATTAAGGAAGTGAAAGTGGTTAGGAGTTAGGAATGATGAGTTATGAGTAATTAGCTCCCTGAGCTTGTCGAAGGGGCGATTCAGGAGTTTCAAAGAGGAAAGTGTTGAAGTGGAAAGTTTGAAAAGTTAGGAGTTAGAAATGAGGAGCTAGGAGGAAATTGGAGGAAGGAAAAATTAGACACGCGTTCGCCCTGAAAGGGCGGATTAATGCAGCAAAGGGCAAAGTGAGCGCTGGCGAACGACACCCTTTGCAAAATATAAGTAGGGACGCACTGCGTGCGTCCGTAAAAAACGACGATAATAGAAAATGAATAGAATAATCAAGATATTAGCCGTCATTATGATGGCGGTGACATTTGCCTCGTGCGGCGAAGAAACGAATTACATGCCCAAACCGAGGGGCTATTTCCGCATCGATTTGCCAGAAAAAGTCTATCAGTCAGTCGACACCATCGAACGCTACCGCTTTGAATGTCCGCAATATGCCGTGGTGACCAACGATCCCTACTCGCCCGAACAGAAAAACTGGGTGAATGTGGAAATGCCCATTTTCAAAGGTTCCATTCACCTGACACACAAAGATGTACATGGAAATCTGAGCGAATATTTGGAAGATGTCCACACCATGCTGACCAAACACATCCAGAAAGCCAACGGCATACGCGACAGCCTGATTATCAACGATGAACATCACGTTTACGGTATGCTCATCGAGATGGACGGCAAAGGTGTTGCCACACCAATGCAGTTCTACCTGACCGACAGCACGCGCAATTTCGTCAGAGGCGCCTTATATTTCAATTTCCTGCCCAACAACGATTCCATGCAGCCTGTCATTAATTACATCCGCGAAGACATTGACCAGATGATTAATACCTTTGAGTGGAAATAAGAGATTTTGGCTGTTAGCTGTTAGCCTTTAACCATTAGCCAGTAGCTAACAGCTATGCCAACAGCCAAAATTTTTACACCAAACCGTCTTTCTTTCAAAGAAAAAGACTATTTTCGCAGCGCAAAACACTTGCACCGATGTAGAAAGTAGTATTCATTTTTTAAAAAGAAAGGGGGAAGGCTTATGATTAACAGCCTGAAAATCGGAAACTTGACTTGGCGTCACCTTAACAATCCGACGGAAGAAGATTTTGAATTTCTCAAAGAACGCTTCCATTTTCACCCCTTAGATATTGAAGACTGCAAGTCGGTGAACCAGCGTCCCAAGATAGACATTTACGACGATTATTATTTCCTCATCCTTCATTTCCCGAACTTCGACCGCCAGAATAAGTTCGTGAAAATCAAGGAGGTGAAAATGTTCTGGGGAAAAGATTACATCATTTCCATAGAGAAAAACCCTTGGGGCGTTTCGCAGCTTTTTGATGAATACGAAGAGCGCATCCAAAACGAGGAAGAAGTCAACATCAAGAGTTCGGATATCTTGCTTTACCGCATTCTGGAAAAACTGATGACTGAATCGGTATATCTCCTGCGCAAAGTCGGTTTGGATGTGGAATTAATCAACCGTGAACTGCTGCAAGAAAAGCAAGTGAAAATTATCGAACGAATTTCGGTAACAAGAAAGAACCTCATCCTGATTAATACAATCTTCAAACCGCAGCTGCGGCTCTTCCACCTCTTCGAAAACGGTAAAATCACAGGCTTCACCGAAGATGTCGAGTTCATGGAAGACTACTGGGGCAACATTTTGGACTACTACCAGAAGGTGTGGGATATGACCGAAGACTACGAGGAATTGATTGAAGGCCTCTCACAGACATTCGACTCGATGCAGACCAACAAGACCAACGAAACGATGAAAATCCTCACGCTGATTTCGTCCATCATCCTGCCATTGACCTTTATCACAGGACTTTACGGTATGAACGTTCTCCTGCCCTTCCAGGAAAAACAATGGGCTTTCTACGGCATTTTAGGTGTAATGGTCGCCGTTGCCGTCAGCTTCTATTTCTATTTCCGCCACAAGAAAATGATGTGATTCTTTGGTCTTGCTTCTGGCATTTGGCTTTTAGCTCTTGGCACATTTATCATTTCACACACACTTATAAATTTACTAAAGGACTGTCGTGCCAATAGCCAGCTGCCAATAGCAAATAGCAAAATTCACGCTTCCCACTCAACGTAAGAACCAGGCGTTTCCTGCAAGCGGATGCTGTGCAATGCAACTTGCTGGGGTAAAACCTTTTGCAGCCGCATAACCATATCCAAAATAAGGTTTTCGCTGGTAGGCTGGTAATCGACGACAACGACTTTTTCGAAATCGCGTTTGATGACAGCGATGAAATCGGCAGGCATAGCGGAACTCACCACAAAGGCATGATCCAATTTACTGACAATGTTATCGTTGACCAAACATTTCAAGTCATGCAAATCCATCACCATGCCGTTTTTCGGATTGGTCGGGTCACAAATCGGCTCGCCTTTCACCGTCACGCGCAATTCATAGGAATGTCCGTGAATGTTTCGGCAAGGGCCGTCATAGTCCTTCAGGACATGCGCCATGTCGAAATGGAAAATCTTTGTCAAACGTAACATAGCCATAAACCATTATTTTACAATCAATTTCAAAACCTTAACTGTTCTGCCATCCTTCATCAACTTGACGAAATAGCAGCCACGCTGCATATCGGCAGGAATCAGCAACGAGAAGCCTCCGACTGATTTTCCTGAGGCTTTCAACATTTTGCGACCGCACAAATCACAAATGACAATGGAATCGAAATTCCACCGGTTGCCGCTCAGATGGATTTCCTGACCTCGCTCAACGGGATTCGGGAAAATATAAACAGGCTCGTCCAAATCCTCACCAACGCCTTGATAAGTGATTGTCGCACAAACCGTTTCAGATGGGTCAGAAACACCTTCCATGCAATATGCCACTACTTTATAACAATGTTCTCCGACAGATAAATACCTATCCGTCCAACTTGTCACGCCCGAAACCATGGCCACATTGCCGCCATCGCGATAGATTTCATAATCCGTAGCTCCAGGCACAGGTTGCCAAACCAAATTCACAGTGTTCTGATAAACCGAAGCAGTCAGGCCAACTGGCGCCTCGCAGGAAGTGACACCTTGCTCAATGAAATTGGCAGAAATGGTATGGTCGGCATTGACGCTCGTGAATGTGTAAGAAGTCAAAGCACCCTTTGCTATTCCGTCGACAACAACATTGGAAATGCGATAACCCTCATCAGGCATGATATTGAAAGTGACCGAATTGGCACAATTGACCTCAACCAGGCCATCCGGCATGATGGAGCCATGCTGTCCGGCAGAAGCCGAAATCTGGAACACGCCCTGATTGACAAATGACACCTGAACAGTGGTGTTTTGCCTGATATTGCTAATCGTATAGCTATTGTTATTCAAAGTGACAGGAGTGCCATTTACGGTCACCACATCAACGGCATAACAATTATTCGGCGTGACGGTAAAAGTCAGGCTGCCGCCTTCATTTACAGTCTGAGAGCCAGAAGGTGAGATCGTTCCACCCACACCTGCCGAAAGCGTTACCGTGTAGGTCGTTCCCTGCCAATTCGGGTCCCAAATCATGCGGGCATATTCCGGATGGTCGATGAAAGGATTGCGGTTATGCTGGTAATCATTGTAAATGGCATTGTTACGATTGATTTCCTTTTGGCTGACAGGGTCTGAGTCGTTCCAGCGCAACAACATGTCAATGGCCCATGGCTTTATTTCCGATTTGTTGGTCATGTCGGAAGTCTTCCAGCCTGAGTCCTCGCTGTAGTAGCGTACGCTCATATACATCAAGGCACGGGCAAAATCGCCTTTATATTCATCAATAGGCTCGAAAACGGTGCCCGAATATCCGGAAGTCTTGCAAGAGCCCAATTTTGATCCGTTTGTGGAAGTCCATTCGGCATTTTTCACTTCACCGAATGGATAATTGCTACGGCGGTTGTTGACATAACCATCGGTCGGATAAATGTGATGCAAGTCGGTGCGAGGCGTCGTTTGCTCGTTAAACCAACTTTGCGGCCAGGAGTGTTCACGATTATAGCAGTCGCCTTCGCTATTATAGCTGCCACACTCATCCTGACCCAAATAAAACGTATAGGCTGGCGTTCCGCCCGGACGGTCGGAATACATGTCCCACACCACGCCATTGCCTTTGTTATCTGTACTCCAATAAGCATTCAAAATCTGACTATACGAAATGGAAGTATGGCCTTTGATGATATTATGCAAAGCAATTTTCAACTGATTGCCAGTCAATCCGTTAGCCGAATTGTAATAATTAGCCGGCTGAGCCATCGAAGTGATTCCAAAAAAGGTCAGAACGACCAAAACAAACAATCTTTTCATTACGCAAGAAGATTTGTAAACATATATAAAATCGATATTACCACCATGAAAACCGACTCGGAAAACTCAAAGAAACTCATGGTTTTCATTATTTTGGGCGAATACTGGATTTTCACGGTGAAATAAGACCACAAAAAGCCTGCCACGGCGACGAACAGGAAGAACCAATTGCCGAAAGGCAGGAAAAAGTCGCTCATCAAAGCCATCAGGAAAGTGTTGATGCTCGCCACAATGGAAAGGAGCAGAAAGCCCCAATCGGAACTGAACGTGTAAAGACGCTTGCCTTTGAGAATCTGAAAGGCATCGACCAACAACTTGACGGCGACGACGAGCATCATTACGAAAACCAAATAATGCCCGACGGCATCGAAAAGATAAGTGATGGCTTTGCCGACCAACATGCCGAGCAATGCCATGACGCCTTGCGTTGCGCCGAAAATGAGCGGCACCAAGTAACGCTGCGAAGGTTTGTCGTCAGGCCTAATCAATCCGACGGAGCATGATGCAGAGCAGCCTGTCAGACAGAGCAAATAAACTATTGAGATGATGATTGCGGTAATGGACATAATAAAAAAACAAGATAAAAAAACTTCAATTATGCCACTATTGCATCGAGCCGAATAGTAAGGCCTAAAGCATTAATAATCTGAATAAAAGAAGACAGCTGCAAATCCGTTTCTCCCTGTTCAAGGCGAGAAATATAGGCACGTTCTTTACCTACTCTTTCAGCCAACTCCTTTTGTGTCAGATTCAATTCCTTTCTTCTTTGACGCAGCACCTCTCCATAATACCATGCCCGTGCCTTAGCATTAAACGCATCACGTTCTATTGACCCAAGCTCTCCTACCTCCTTTGAAAGTCTTTCCTCTGCATTGACAAAACCTTCCGCTTTTGAAAAATCCATATTGCGCAGTTTTGCAATTTCTTCTTCTGTCAGTTTTTGAATATCTTTCATTGTAACAATCTTCTATTTTACGCCTCCGCAATTCCATTATCATACAAATACTCTGGAGCAATGTCAGCACCATTAGCCCAGAAAATAGTCTGGTCAAGGCCAAACTGAATGAACCGGCTCTTATCTCTCAGTTCCTGAAAAGCGGGGAACTTCAGCAAAGGCTCCAAATCAACTCTTTTTGTCACTCCATCACTGAAAGTGCATATCAATGTATAATCACCAACGTATTCAACGTCTTTTACTGTCA
Organism: Candidatus Limimorpha sp.; assembly: GCF_056203535.1. Lineage (NCBI taxonomy): Bacteria > Pseudomonadati > Bacteroidota > Bacteroidia > Bacteroidales > Candidatus Limimorpha > Candidatus Limimorpha sp. The sequence goes on from NZ_JBADWU010000084.1 coordinate 69,930, forward strand.
AAATCATATCACTTTACTTTATTAATAGGTTCTCCATTTTGCGCTTTTTCCCACAAATCTTCCAATTCAGCAATATGTTCATCAATAAAATCGTTTACAATCTGGATGGTTTTTGCTTTTGCCCTACCTTCAACAATACGGTCTTTTAACGTTATTGTAAAATCGCCATTACCGCTGCGGACGTGAATATGAGGAGGGTTGTGGTCAAAAGCATACATGTAAATTAAAACACCTTGTATAACAAATATTGATCCCATATTCTCATTATTTTGCACTGCAAAATTAGCATTTATTTCATAACCTGACATGGTTTCAGTAATTTAAAGTCACTAAAAAACCGATTGGCGTCCCTTTTCAGGAACGCCAACCCCACAAAAAAAATGTATTAAAATGAAAAGAATTATTTCAGTCTTCTGAACTGGCAGGTGAAGTGACGCATGAGTTCAGCTTCCCAAGTGATTTCCAAGCCACGCTTGATGCTTTCGCGACGGTCGTAGACGTTCTTCAATGAAGCAGCGATGACATCCATGTGGTTGTTGGTGTAGACACGGCGAGGGATGCAGAGACGCACGAAGTCCAAGCCACCGAAACGGTTCTGGCGGGTGACCGGGTCGCGGTCAGCGAGGACGTAGCCGATTTCGCAAGCACGGATACCGCTTTCGAGGTAAAGTTCGCAGGTCAGGGTCTGAGCCGGGAACTCTTCCTTAGGCACGTTGGTCAAAACCTTGTCGGCATCGACGAAGATAGCGTGACCACCAGCAGGACGCTGATAAGGGATGCCGTATTCATCGAGTTTCTTTGCAAGATATTCAACCTGCTTGACGCGGGTTTCAATCATATCGAATTCGAGGTTTTCGCGGAGACCGACAGCCAGAGCGTCCATATCGCGGCCGTTCATACCGCCGTAGGTCAAAAAGCCTTCGAATGGGATGCAGAAACGCTTGGCGCCTTCGTACCATTCTTCCTTGCGGGTAGCGATGAAACCGCCCATGTTGACGAGACCGTCCTTCTTAGCTGACATGGTCATGCTGTCGGCATAGCTGAACATTTCCTTAGCGATTTCAGCGATGGTCTTGTTTTCGTAGCCCTTTTCGCGTGTCTTGATGAAGTATGCGTTTTCGATGAAACGGGCGCTATCCATGTTGACCGGCACGCCGTATTTGTGGCAGAGTTCGCAGGTTTCGCGGATGTTCTGCATACTGACTGGCTGGCCGCCGACTGTGTTATTTGTAACGGTAAGCACCATGAAAGGAACATTGCCCTTGTTTTCAACCAACACCTTTTCGAGCTTTTCGAGGCTGACATTACCCTTGAAAGGAACTTCCAACTGGGTGTCGTGAGCTTCATCGCAGGTGACGTCGATAGCGAAGGCCTTACGGCTTTCGATGTGACCCTTTGTGGTATCGAAGTGAGCATTGCCAGGAATGACATTACCAGCCTTTACCAGATAGCTGAACAAAACGTTTTCAGCAGCACGGCCCTGGTGGGTAGGAATGACGAATGGGAAACCTGTGATTTCGTTCACGGTATCCTTGAAATGGAAGAACGAACGGGCACCAGCATAACTTTCATCGCCCATCATCATTGCGCTCCACTGACGGTCGCTCATGGCGCCGGTACCTGAGTCGGTGCAAAGGTCGATGTAAACTTGGTCTGATTTCAGCATGAAGATGTTGTTGTGGGCTTCTTCCAGCCATTGTTCGCGTTCTTCGCGAGTGGATTTCTTGATAGGTTCAACCATCTTGATTTTCCACGCTTCTGCAAATGGTATTTCCATGATAAATGTTGTTTAATTGATTATTGAATATTGTTGAATTGTTTAACTGTTTAACTGTTTAATTGTTACCGCTCGATGAGCTTGTCGAAACGACGCTTGTTGTCTGTTTGTGAATTGTTTAATTGTTGCGGCTCGTTGAGCTTGTCGAAACGGAGATTATTTGCCTAACTTATAAAAAACGCCAACGCGTTCGAAATAATATGAGGAAAGGCAAAAAACAAATATAAAAGCCTCAGAAACGGTCACGTTCCTTGACATTGATATAGTTCGGCTTTTCTATTTGAAGTGTCGTTTTCATTTTGCCTTGAAAAAGCGGGTCAAAGATAGGAAAAATAAATGGATTGCAAGTCTTTTTCAAGAAAAATTACTTTCCTTGTTCACAAAGTGCTGTCTTAATGATACGGCAAAAGCGGTGCGTTTGCACCGCTTTTCCCTTTCCACAATCCCGAAAGATTGTTTCATACGCTTTATTTCCAACGCATGGAAACTTCGTAATTTTCCTTATTTCTCTTTTTTCTTACCCAGCAGGTAAGCACCGGCAAGGCCTGCAAGCAGCAGCGCGCCGCCGCCGAGAGAGACGTATTCGCCCTGGTCGTATTCCACTCCGTTTTCAGGAATGAAACCGTTCAGGATTTCGGCGTTTTCACCGTTCCTGTCGTTACTTGCATCTTCCTCTAACATAAAAACCTGTGCATTTGCCGCGACTGACATCATCAGTGCTGCTGCCACTATCATTATTCTCTTTCTCATTTTTTGTCTTGTTTAAGGATTGATTATTCTATGACCACTTTCTGTACCTTACTCCCGTTGTCGTTGGTCAGTCGGACCATGTAAATGCCCCGTGCCACTGTCGGCAGACCGATGGTGCTCTGATCTCCCGTCAGGCGCGTGCTGCTGACCAAGCGACCGGTGAGGTCGAAGATGTCAGCCATGCCTTCGCCGTTGACCACGAGGTTGCCGTTCATCATAAAGGCGAAGCTCGCTGAGCTTGTCGAAGCGGCTTCGTTCTCCTCGACACCCGTGTAGCTGAACACCAGCTTGAAGCGCGAATCGTAGTCGTCAGGCGAAGCCGTGAACTTGTATTCATTCGAGGCGAGACAGTCGATGTCCATGCCTGTCATATTGTCGATGAGGTGCAGGTAGCTGAAGGTGCCGTTCTGCGTGTTCCAGTTCATGGTGAAAGTGCCATCCTCAATAGTCTCGAAGCGCACGGCTGCCGAAGTGGTTCCAGCAGGCATGAAGGCAATGCTGTAGTCCTCGCCGTCAATGCTGGTGTAGATGAGGCTCGTGCCGTTGCGCAAGCCCTTCATCTTGGCGGCGCCGCCGTTGTCGGGACGGTCAAGCTCGATGGTGACGAACTCGCGGCTGCCGTCGGACTCGGTGACAGCGAGATTGACCAGCGGATAGGCCGGCTGCTCTTCGCCACGGAAGGTGGAGCTGGCATTGGTAACGCACATGTCAGGTCTAAAGGTCACCGTCTGGCCGTCTGATGCCGCCACTACGAAGAATCCCTGGTGCATGTGAAGGTACTGGTCTGGTGCAGGCACTTCGCCGCCGTCTTTAGCGGGAGATGCTGTCGGATAGGCGTTCTTGGAAGCTCTGTTGGTGTATGCCACATAGCCGCCTGCGTCTTCATCGAGGATAACATACGACTCTAAGCCAGTCCGGTTGAAATCGAGGTAGGACTGGTACGGGTTGCCTATCAAGTTGTAGCCCTGGAAGTATGGCTGCACGTCATTGGTCTTCGTAAGCTTGACTTTCACATTGTCGTTGTTCAGTTCACCGTGGCTCTGTAGGAAGGTCGCCTCCTTGGTGGCCAGCAGGTAGCCCTTGCCCTTGCCGAGGGTTAGCTCGTTATCGTAGGAGATTTGCTCGTGGTTAGGATGGAGCGGATTTTCGGTGTCCTGGTGGAAGTGGCTTGCCGAGTTGCGCTTGAAGTTGATCCACTGGTAGTCTGGCTCGGAGTAGCAGTAGTAGTCCCAGTCGGTATAGTAATTATTTCCGCCAAAGTCCTTGCTCGGGAAGTAGCCGTCATAATCACTTTCTGTATAGAAGTTGAATTGCGGGAGCGTCTGGCCATTCCAATAGTTGTATGTAGTGGTGTTTCCTTCGTAGTCCACGCCAAGAGGTGCGTTGGCAAGCGGGGTGGAGAACATGTGCCAGTTGAACTGGTTTGCCGTTTCCGAGCCTACGGTCTTCTGCCTCGAGTTGTCGAGGGTGATGCCCACGTATGCGTTGGAAAGTTCGGTTCTCGACTTCAGCCGCAGGGCGACATCTTCACCGACATAGAGCGGCATGCTGCTGCTGCTTTTGATTTCCTCGTCAGGGGTCTTGAATACGAACACTGCGCTGCCAGTGGTGTTGTATTTGCCCAGCATTTTGTCGAGGCTCTTGTTGTACTCCATGTTGATGCCGTCGCGTGAGGCGATGGTCGTGAAGCCCATCGTGCTGGCCAGATTGTCGTATTCCAGCACTGGGTAGTCGCCGTTGATGGGGCTGGCGCTGGTGCGCATCCAGTAGGAATAGTCGCTGTCGCCATTGGCTGTATTCGCCTCTTCCACCCATTCGTTCAGCTTGGCGAGCAGGCTGCCGCTTGGGGCGCTTTCGTCGTCCATCGTCACAAGGTTGTCGTTGTGCTTGTAGTAATAAGGTGTGACGGTGGTGTTGTATTCGCCGTAGTTGGCTGGGTTATTGCCTACATTAATAAGAAGCTGATCTGGTGTTGATGTGGAACCGACCATGATATTTCTCAGCGATGATTCCGGATAGAAACAGTGTTCAATTGTACCGTTGTTCTTTCCTGCAAACATGCCGAACTTGGATACGGTAGCCGTCAGTTCGTTGCTGCGTTCAAGGCGCAAATAGCAGTTCTCTACGGTGCCGCGATTTTCGCCGATGAGACCGCCAACGTAACGATTAGGGCTCATATCAGGGTTTTCATTTCCCATTTTTCCGCCATGATGTATTTCCGGATTGGCGAAGCAGTTCGCAATGAAAGTACCGTCAGAAGCCATTCCCACAAGACCTCCCACGGTGAAGGCTTGAGTTCCCGGATAGAAATCATCATCAACAGGTTCGGCTTGTATCTGTCCGGTTACGATACAATTACGTATGATTGCATTGTTTTTCGTCTCACCGATGAGACCACCCACTACGCAATAATGTTCATCACAATGTCCATCTTCTATTACCGTCTCAGTCCCCGATGGGTTGAGTTTGCACGAAACGACACAGTTAGAAACCTTTCCACCGTCCATCACGGCAATGAGGCTGCCCATGCGCTGTGACTCTCCCGCTGTGATGTCGCAGTCGGCAAGCACCATGTTTTTGATGTCGGCATCGCTACCCGTGTGGCCAAACAAGCCATAGTTATAATAGTTGATGATACCACAGGTTTTTATTCCTGATATGGTATGTCCCTGACCGTCGAATGTGCCATTATAAATGGCATGGAAAACCTGTTCGTCGCCATTATCCCACTCGCCTATCGGAGTCCAGTAATAGGCTGACATGTCGATGTCGTTAATCAACGTGCCGTCAAGATTTGGATTAGCAAGCAGATCACTCAGCCCGTTGACCAGTACCATGAACCATGCCAGCTCAGCTGGTGTAGAAATCCTATTACTATCGAAGTTTTCAGGTTCTGTGACTTCGGCTGCCCATGTGGTGATGAAGAAAATCTCATTTTCGTTGAATGGATCCGGATCAGACTGGTATACGGCGAGATATTTGCCCACATCGTCAAACAGGCCACTTGTTCCGGCAGGGTTTTTCAGCATAATGAAAATATCGTTCAGTTTGCTGACATCATCGCAATGGAGGATCGGAGTAGGCAGGTCGGCAGAGCAGCTGACATTGACGGAAATACCGACTTTGATTTGGTCGGAAATACCGTCAGCAGGATCTACCGTGATGTAGTCGGAATAGCTGTCCAAGTATACGTTGCTGCGTTGGCCTCCAACCATGTTGTCGAACACTATCAGGCTGGTGCCGCTAATCTGCAACATGCTGTGTTCATTGCCAGCAGTCTTGAACACGCCGCCGCCTTTTTCGCCTGCAGTGTTACGCGTAATGGCAGATTCACCCGACATAAACAACTTGGAATAGTCGTCCAAGTAGATGCCACCGCCGGCAGTGGTGGCTGAATTTTGCATGAAGACACCGTCACTGAAAATGGCAGTGGCCAAACTGGTATCGCTGCCTTTCATATAGAGGCCTGCACCGTTGGTAGCCGTATTGTATTGTACCGTACCGCCACTGATGTTGGCATTGCCGCCTTGCAGGTAGAAACCGCCACCGTTGATGGCATGGTTGGGTGCTTCACTTTCACCGATAATTCCGTCCCAAAGGGTCAGTTCGCCGCCATCGACAAAGATGCCACCGCCGTTATTTAAAGCCGTGTTGCCCTTGATGTCGGAATCTTTCATCACTAAGTTACCTGATGCTATGTAAGCGCCAGCACCATCTTCGGTAGCCAGGTTGTCCGAAATGACGCTACTGCTTTGGATGGTTGTCTCCGAAGTTGACTCTCCTGCCACATAGAAACCTGCACCACCTTTAGCATAGTTGCCTGAAATGGTTGCGCCTGTTCCCATTGCCTCTGTTCCTACGATAACGCCTGCCTCACTGTAAAGACCACCGCCGAAACCACTGTCGGCATGGTTGCCTGAAATGATGGCGTTCGAGATGTTCACCGCGCCTCCACCCGAGTAGAATCCGCCGCCGTTGCCTTCTGTAGCAATATTATACATAATATCGCCACCTGTTATCACTACGATGCCGCCATTTACATAGAAGCCGCCCCCACTGATTGCCGTATTACCGCTGATTTCACCATCCGACATTTCAAAGTTACCGTTTCCCATGTAGATACTTCCGCCAAATGTGGTTGCCGCATTCTGGTATATCTTGCCACCTGTAATCTCAAGCTGTCCGCCTGTCATGTAGATCGCACCGCCATTGATGTGTGCCGTATTTCCGTATATCTCGCCACCTGCAATCTCAAGCTGTCCGCCTGTCATGTAGATCGCACCGCCATTGTTGGCCTTGTTTCCATAAATCTTGCCGCCAGAGATTGTGACTTCGCCATTAGGGTCATCCATCCACAAGACTCCGCCATTGGTTTTAACCAGCGGATAGGAAGTGCTCGTATAGTCGCTGCCATGAAGCGTGCCGCCACTCATTTCAAAGATGCAATGCTCGGTCGATCCTGCAGCCATCATAAACTGAGCCTGAACGTCACCATCTGTAATATAGGCCTCCACATAGCCAACGTTGCCAGTTGAACTCAAGGTTGAACCACCACCGACTGAGCCGGCACGCAATGTGCCACCATCGATGTGGAAGATTGCATTGCCACCATTCATGTTTGCATTTGTGCCTCCCGTACCACCACCGATACTGGATCCTACAGGGAATGAGTGTCCGCCAATCGAACCGGCAAGGCTCTTTGCTTCTACATACGCATCTCCGCTTATGTTGATGTTGGCCGGGCCACCAGCCTTTTGAGCCGAACCGCCGCCGCCAATAGCACAGCCGCCCTTGCTTTGGGCAAACACATGACCACCTGTAATGTTGATGGTGGTTAACGTAGCTGGTTCTTGCACACTCGAACTTCCTCCGATGGCTACGCATGGTACAAAAAGATTGTATGCTTTTGCGTAAATGCTATGATTATAGGCATAAACGTAACCTCCATTGATGTCTACAGTAGCCTCACCGCCAGCCACAGTGTAACCACCTCCGCCACCGATGGCTGCTGCAGTACTGTTTGAAACGGCCGTTATTCTGCCGCCATTGATAATGACCCCAGTATGATGACGAGATCCGATGACATGGGTGACATAGCCTGAGTCTGGCCAAACTCCAGTACCTCCACATTTGGGCATTCCAGCAAAGACAGTCCCCCCATCGAAATACGTACGATAGGAGCATGCATTGCTAACTGTGCCAATTAGCGCCTTCCCGCTGCCAATGCAGCTGGCATTGTTCTTGGAAAAATTAGTGACATAAGAGGCCACGGTTATCGACCCGGAATTGTTTCCGTCACCTTCAGCACTTGTCAGATGCAGTTCACTTGTGTCAGTATCTATTCCACTGTAATAGTAAATGTTGCCCACTCGGTTGTCACCTTTGAGTTTCAATGTAACTTTGCAGTCACTCAGAAAAGCTGAAGCAAATGGGCCAGCCTCTGTATACCCGATGGTAATGCCGCCAGTTTGTCGTTCCACTACATCCTCTTCATAAGTTGTAAAGATATTGTCCAGGACGACATCGTAGGTGCCATTATTTTTGAAACAGATACGTTTTCCTGTTCCTGTTCTTTCAGTGCCCGAAATCGCATTGTTCCAATTGACCTGCACCGCATTCACATCCGAGTTGTCGGTGATATAATCGCTCCAAGCCCGGCCGTCGTAAGAAACAGCAGGATAATTTGGCACGCGGCAATTCTGTCTGGCAGCGAAATCTTCGGTCGTAGCATAACCAGTATGACTGTTATCATTATTTCCGCTTACGGTTGACGACTGATAGATGTAATACTTGTTGGCTGCGTCGTGTGTTGCTGTCACTTCTGTTGAAATACCATTCACATAGACATAACCTGTGTAATTTCCTTCAAAGAAAATCACATCTCCTGCCGCAAGGTCGAAGTAGATGTACTCGTCAGGAGTTTGCGCCATCATATCCGAGATGCCGCTCCAGCATAGGCCAAAGGCCAATGTAATTAACAAAGTCAGTTTCTTAAACATTTTCTTTACTTTTAATTTTGATTTTATTGTTTATTACTTAATTATTCGACATTCAATAACTTAACATTTAAAGATTTAAGAATTACAATCCGTATGCCTTAAACACATCGGCCACATCCTGTAGGAAGTTGTGTTCCAAAAAGCATGAGATGCGCAGCAAAAGCTCCATATCGATGGAGTTTTGCCGGAAAGTGTAGTAAAGGCTGGTGCGCTCCATGCCAAGCTGCTTGGCGAGCCAGGTAGTTGTGCGGCCTTGCTGCTTCAGTTCCTCGTGAATACGTTGGCCAATGCGCAGGTCGTTCATGGCCAATTTCAATCTTTCATTTCTGTCTTTTTGCATGAAAGGAGAAGCAGCCACCTCAACCTTGATGTCAGGATGATGGCCGAATTCTTCCTGCTGCATGTATGAAAACGTTGCATTAATAATAGGTGTGTCTTGTTCCATTTTTTATGTCTTGCTTATTGTGTTCCATCTCGGAAATCCGCCGGGGAAGCGTATTTCGACTCATTGCTTATGTCAATGCCGCATGAAACTGCAAGGCATAAAAATACGTGGAGTCTATTCTCTATCTTTGTTTCTTGGGTATCGCCAAACACCCTGCTTCAAATTGAAAAATAGCGCCCATGTACAAGACGTGGGCGCTTCACTTTATCTCTCTTGAAGCATTTAAAACTGGCGATTTTAAGAAACAAGAAATAAAGCTATACGCTATCGTCGTATGTCTTAGATATGTAAGTTAGTCATTATGTGCCCATAACAGGCACTTTTCGATTCATTTTCTGTATTTTAATTCAACAAATGGTTACTTTTCACAAAATTGGCTGCAAAAATAAAGATTTTTTTAATAGCATCGTGAAAAACACATAAAAAAATCGTCTACTTTTTTCACAACACGATATTTTTATAACGCGATAGACTTCTCCTGCTTTTTTAGGAAAGCGAAAAATCGCATTTCTACAGGTAAACAATTTTTTTCAAGATTTCGTTTTCAACCTATTGCCAATTCAACTATCTTTGTCCCGAAAATTCTAAACGTTTTGAGTTAAACAATCAATAAAATACAACGAAAATGAAATACAACAGAGTACTTTTGAAATTAAGCGGCGAAGCCCTCATGGGTGAGCAGCAGTACGGCATCGACCCACAGCGTCTGAACGACTATGCCGACGAAATCATCGAAGCAGCCAAGACCGGCGTACAGATTGGCATCGTCATCGGCGGCGGCAACATTTTCCGCGGCCTGCAAGGTGCAAGCAAAGGCATGGACCGCATCCAAGGCGACTACATGGGTATGCTCGCCACCGTCATCAACTGCATGGCTTTGCAATCGACACTGCAAGGCAAAGGCCAGAAAGCCACCTTATTGTCAGGTCTTTACATCGACCGCATCGCCGACACCATGAGCAGTGCCAAAGCCATACAGCTGCTCAACGAAGGCCACATCGTGCTGATGGGTGCCGGCACCGGCAACCCTTTCTTCACCACCGACACTGGCTCAGCCCTCCGCGCCGTCGAAATCAAGGCCGACATCATTCTGAAAGGCACACGCGTCGATGGCATCTACACCGCCGACCCTGAAAAAGACCCGACCGCAACGAAGTTCGACCACATCACCTACGACGAAGCCTACGACCGTAACCTCAAGGTCATGGACATGACCGCCTTCACCTTGTGCAAGGAAAACAACATGCCAATGTACGTCTTCGATATGAACACCCGCGGCAACCTGATGAAGGTTTTGAAGGGCGAAAACATTGGAACCATCGTTACGAAGTGAGGAGTTAGGAATTAGGAGTTAGGAGTATTTTTTTCGCTCATTGAGCTTGTCGAAATGACGATAGTAGAGACGCGATTCATCGCGTCTCTCTTATACAACACAATCAAATCAGAGACGCGACTCATCGCGTCTCACAAAATATATATTAAAATGACATAGAGACGCGATGAATCGCGTCTCTACAAGAATACCCACATGGAAAGGAAACACCATCTGCGCAAAATCAGGAACAAGACCAGCAACAAGTTGGATTACATCCTGTTAGGCATCATCATTGCCGTTGCCGCCATTTTGAGATTATGGAAATTAGGCCAAGTGCCTTTCATGCACGATGAATTCAGTGCGCTCATCCGCACCGATTTCGACAACCTGCACGATTTGGTCACAAAAGGCATCATTGCCGACACCCACCCTGCCGGCGTTCAGTTTTTCCTTTACCTTTGGGTGAAACTCTTCGGATGGAGTGAGTTCTGGGTCAAAATGCCCTTCGCTTTGATGGGTATTGCTTCCATCTATTTGGTTTTCAAGGTCGGCAAGCAATGGTTCAACAACAAAGTCGGTCTGCTTGCAGCGGCCTTCTTTGCTGTCAGCCAGTTCACGGTGTTCTACAGCCAGTTGGCACGGCCTTACATTGCAGGCCTGTTTTTCGTGCTGCTCTTTGCCGTGTTTTGGAACAAAATCCTTTTCGACATCAGGAAGCCAAGCCTTGGCACTTGCATTGGTTTTGCCATTGCGGCTGCTTTGGCGGCATTGGCCCATTCGTTCAGCACCGCGCAAGCAGGCCTCATGTTCCTAACCGGTCTGTTTTTCCTGCCAAAGGAACGACGCAAGGCCTATTGGCTGAGCGGTATGGGGGCTTTGGCGCTTTACAGTCCAAACTTCCCGATTTTCTATCATCAGCTTATCGAAGAAGGCGGCATTGGCGGTTGGCTTACCATGCCGAAATCCACTTTCCTGATTAATTTCGTGCGATATACGATGAACTACTCGCCTCTGTTCATCTTTGCCACAGGCATCATCATCATTCTGCCCATCATCCTGCAACGCCGCCAGAAACGCTCCTACCCCATCCGTTGGGCAGCTGCCGCCTGGTTCATTATTGCCTTCGGGATGGCTTACATCTATTCACTGCTTCGCGAACCGATTTTACAACAAAGCACGATGATTTTCAGCTATCCATTCCTGATTATCATCGCTTTCTCGCTGTTCAAGAACAACACGATGACCAAATTGCAAACCATTGCAGTTATTGCAGTCATTTTATTTGCAGGCACCAGCACGCTCATCACCACGCGCGGCCATTACGAGTTCATGTATCATCAAGGCTTTGACCAGATTGCCGCCAAGATGCAAGACGACAGCAAGCAATACGGCGAAAAGATTCATTTTGCGACGCGAAGCGAAATCGGTACGGCATCAGAGTTTTATCAGGCTCAGACCGATGTGAAAGACCGCATCATTTTCGACCGTTACGAGCACCTCAACAACTTCACGAAATGGATGCACGACAACCCGAAAGCGATGCTCGGCTTCGGCTGGACCGATTATGTTGACCCGATTTGGGAGACCTACGCCGTGGGAAATTATCCGTATTGCCTGTTTGCAAAAGACTGGTTCACTTCGCGATACCTTACATTAAGTAAGACCGGGAACGAAGGCGGAACTTATCTTTTGAACGAACTTCCATTTTCACCATCAGGCTATGCCGAAGGGCAGGAATGGGGGCAGACCGTCACTTTCACGCTCGACTCCACTTTTACCGACATCGAAGCCTTAGGCATGGTTGCCAACATTCACTGCGACAGCATCATCGACAAATGCACCATGGTCATCGAAATCCATGATGCCGAAACCGACACGCTGGTTTTATGGCATGGTTCGCAAGCCGAAGAAGGTCAGTTCCTGCCTGGCGACAATGTAGTTGCCGATGCGCTTCTGCTTGACGACGAATGGATTGATAGAGGCGCAACCGTCAAGGCATACATCTGGAACATAGGCAAATGTCCGTTGACAGTGAGCAAAATGAGTTATTACACCCGCAAGAAAGACCCGATTTTGACGGGATTGTATGATCCATTGAATTAAAATTTCAACCAACATTACGACATCCAAACACAATGAATATACCACAGGGCAATAGCAAAGAAGATCTCAAACAACGAGAGGAAATAATAGACCAAGTGTATCGTCGATGGACAGAAGAAAATCCTGACAAGCGTGTGTATAACCGTTCGTTAAAAGACTATATCAACATTCGCTACCTCTCCATTAGCGAAACCTCACGTCACGCTGCCAAGACGTATGCTTCTACACTAGCAATGCTCCAACTTGATACTATTTTGCGTTATTCGGTCAAATTCGGCAAACCAAAACCGCCCAAGAAAGGCGTGAAAAATCAAGAAATATTCAGCCAAATGCAAGAAATGCACTGTGAACTCGTTGGTTTCGAAACTGTTAAAATGATGGTTGGTGTCAAACGTTCAGGAGAAAAGGTGCAATATTGCATTACCGCCATTTTGGCATAAAAAAAAAGAAATCGACAGGCTGGCTCACAAAGAAGGTCATCGCCAAATTATGGACGTCTGAACTGGACTGTTCCCCTATTGATTTCTGGCGGCAAAATTACAAACTTTTTTGAAACGCCCCATGATTTTTATCTTTTTATACAATGTAAAAACATACACCAATTAAAAAATAGCGAGGAAATCGCTACGGAAAAGAAAAAACATTTATTTTTGTCCGCAAATTTTAGCACACATGACAGAAGATTCTCAATTTGTATTAGACGAAGCCACTGAGAGCATGGACAACACCATCAAGCATCTGGAACACGAATTTCAGAGCATCAGGGCAGGCAAAGCCAGTCCAGCCATGCTGAACGGCGTTATGGTTGAATATTACGGCACCACCGTTCCGATTGAGCAGACCGCCAACATCGGCTGCACCGATGCCAGAATGATTGTGGTTCAGCCTTTCGACAAGAGCGCACTCAACAACATCGCCAAGGCCATTCTGAACGCCAACTTAGGCTTCAACCCGATGAACAACGGCGAAATCCTCCGCATCAGCGTCCCGCCTTTGACCGAAGAACGCCGCCGCGAACTCGTCAAGCGCACCAAGACCGCTGCCGAAGAAGCAAAAGTCGGCATCCGTGGCATACGCCGCAACGCTAACGACGACGCCAAGAAACTGGAAAAAGACACCATCTCGGAAGACGAGTCGAAACAGCTTCAGGAAGAAATTCAGAAACTCACCGACAAATACATCAAGAAGATTGACGACTTGGTCGAACTCAAGTCAAAGGACATCTTGACGGTGTAATGTTTTCTCCTAACGATACAAAAAAAAGCCTGCTTCGGCAGGCTTTTTTTTGTTTCCTGACAGATTGACGCTTTTACCAAAGAGCCACGCGGCCAAGTTTGCCAAGGTCAATACAAGCGGTCTCAGCTCCAAGTGCCTTGAAAGCTCTAATGATAGAAGCATAGGCGATGTTCCTGCCATTCTCTAATTTCGAAACTTGAGCCCTTTGTACACCCATACGCTTTCCAAGTTCCTCTTGGGTCAGTCCCTGTTGCTTGCGGGCTTGCCTAATGGCTTCACCAATACGGTATCCCTCCAAACCTTTTTTCACTTCTTCGTCGTAAGCTTTTCTTTCGGGTGAACCTTTCTTGCCAACATGCTTGTCAAGCATTTCTTCATGTGTGCGGTATTCTATCATAATTATTTGTTTTTAAAGTATTCAATCTTAATGTTTTCCGCCTTTTCAATTTCTTTCCTTGGCGTTTTATTTGTTTTCTTGATAAATCCATTCGAGGCAACGATGAGCGTATCTTCCTCATTATCCCAAAATGACAGCAACCGATAAGCATTGCCACCATACAAAGACCTGACCTCCCATATTTCAGTTCCTTCCAGTTTCTTAAACAGCCTTTCATCCTTCACTCCACCACAAATTAAGTCTATATTGTAATAGATTTTTCTTTGCGTCTTCTCCGGCAGGCTTTCGAGAAAACTCACGGCATCCTTCAGATAAATTGCTTTTGCTTCCACACCTTTTCTATTTCAATTAGACTGCAAAAATAGCAAAACTGTTCCTTACAAGGAAACTTTTTCTGTTTTTTTGGAGAAAAACTTCTATTTTCAAGTACAGATGTTCTCCATTACCACGCAAACAACAGCAGGACTTGTCAGAAAAAGCCAAATGAGTATTTTGAACAAATCAAAAACGGATTCCAAAAAAAATCCTACCTTTGCAAAACTAAAACACTAAATCACTCAAATATGGATAGAAGAGAATTTCTGAAAGAAAGTTTGATTGCCATTGGCGGAATGGCCGTGGCTAGCTCAGGTTTGCTTTCCGCCTGCGTAGGCAAAGGAAACAAGAAGATTGAAGAACTGATTGCCGAAGCGCCAGCGGCATTTTTCGACGACCTGCCGCCTATCGGCAAACTCGGCTTCGGCCTCATGCGTCTGCCACGCCTCGAGGACCGTTCCATCGACATCGAACAGACCAAGCAGATGGTCGACCTGTTCATGCAAGCCGGATTCAACTACTTCGACACAGCCTGGGCTTACGGCGGCAGCGAAGACGCCACACGCCAAGCCTTGGTGGAACGCTATCCGAGAGACAAGTTCATCCTGGCAACCAAACTGGCCGCTTGGGTAAAATGCGAAAACCGCGAACAGGCCATTGCCCAATTTGAGACCTCGCTTGAACGCACCGGCGCCGGATATTTCGACTTCTATCTGCTGCACAACCTCGGCGGCAACCGCACCCATTTCTTCGACGACTACGACTTATGGACCTGGGCTTTCGAACAAAAAGCCGCTGGCAAAATCAAGCACGTCGGTTTCTCGGCCCATGCCACGCCCGAAGAACTGGAAGAGATACTCGTGAAACACCCTGAAGCCGAGTTCGTGCAATTGCAAATCAACTATGCCGACTGGGAAGACCCGACCGTGAAAGCCCGCGAATGTTATGAGATTGCACGCCGCCACGGCAAGCCCGTCATCGTCATGGAACCTATCAAGGGCGGCATGTTGGCCAATCCGCCACAGCCGGTGAAAGAAGTCTTCGACAACGCCGCTCCCGATGAATCGTATGCTTCATGGGCCTTGCGTTACGCAGCTTCGCCAGAAGGCATCATGACCGTCTTGTCAGGCATGAGTAATGTGGAACAGATGGAAGACAACATCCACACGATGAAGGATTTCGACAAACTGACCGACGAACAGGCCAAGGTCATCGATGATGCCTGCAAGGCTCTGGCTTCCATCCCGACCGTTCCTTGCACCAATTGCAACTACTGCGCCAAGGTGTGCCCGATGAACATCGGCATTTCAGGCTCATTCAACGCACTGAATTTCTACACCTTGTACGGCGACATGACCGAAGCCCTCGATCAGGAAGACTTCTATGTGAAAGGCAAAGGATTCAATTTCGCATCGGCTTGCATCAAGTGTGGCAAGTGCGAGGAAGTGTGCCCGCAACATATCAACATCCGCGAGCAACTCGACCGTGTCGTGGAAGTGTTAGGCAAGAAATAAACCATTAAAGAGATTTGATTATGACACTGTTATTTATTGGCACCCAGGAAATCATCATCATCGCCTTGATTGTCCTGCTGCTGTTTGGCGGCAAAAAGATTCCTGAGCTCATGCGCGGCTTGGGCAAAGGCGTGAAGAGTTTCAAGGACGGCATGGACGGCATGGATGAACCAGCCGAAAAGAAAGAAAAGAAAGACAATAATGAGTCAGGAAAAGAAGCCTGAGAATCTTACCTTCTGGGATCATGTTGAGGAACTCCGGCATTGTATTTTCCGAATCCTCATTGCCGCTTTAGTGGCCAGCGTGGTGGCATTCTGTTTCAAGGATGCCATCTTTGCTGTGGTCTTAGCACCCAAAGATTCCGGTTTCGTCACCTACCGCCTCTTTCAAAGGCTGTCGGGTGATGTCTCTCAATTTTCATTATCGCTTATCAATGTGAACCTTGCACAACAGTTCATCGTTCACATGAAAGTGGCATTGTATGTGGGGTTGCTGGCAACATCGCCCTATATAATATATGTGTTGTTCGGATTCATTGCGCCAGCACTGTACGACAATGAAAAGCATTTTGCCGTGCGTGCCGTGACAAGCGGCTACCTGATGTTCATCTTAGGTGTACTGCTTAATTACTTCCTCATTTTTCCGCTCACCGTGCGCTTTCTTGGCTCCTATCAAGTTAGCGACGATGTTGCCAATCTCATCTCGCTCGAGTCATTTACCTCCACCCTGCTCATGCTTTCGCTGATGATTGGTTTGGTGTTTGAGCTGCCCGTACTGAGTTGGCTTCTGGCCAAGATGGGCGTGCTGAAAAGCGCTTTAATGAAACAATACCGTCGTCACGCCATTGTGGTCATCGTGGTGCTTGCCGCCATCATCACCCCTACTGCCGATGCCTTCACGCTGTCGCTTGTGGCCATTCCAATCTACCTTTTGTTTGAGATTAGCGTGCTGATTGTGAAACGGGTAGAGACGTAGCGTGCTACGACAAGAAGAGATTCAGAAACTCACCGACAAATATACATCAAGGAAATTGACGATACAGTGGAACTCAAATCAAAAGACATCTTGACGGTTTAAAAATCAACACTTTTAATAAAAACACTTTTATTCATTAAAAAAGGACTGACCAATGAAATAGTCAGTCCCTTTTGCTATTATGTTATCAACCACACATAACTACCATTACCTTAACACCAAACGGATTCCGATAAGCCCAACTTTATCAGTAGAACCAGCATTTCGACTCGAAACACGGCAATACACATCATCATTCTTGGCAGATCCCCCCCTAAGAACATGAAAATCACCATTATTATTAATCATTGGATTTGTCTGACTCTTATTCGAATACTCGCAATAGTCATCAACACACCATTCCCAAACATTTCCACTCATATCGAATATTCCAAGTTCATTTGGCGACTTCTGAGCAACAGGATGGGTCGTTTCTGAACTATTTCTAATATTCCAGCCCACAGCATCAAGATCATTTCCTCCACTATATTTATAACATTTCCCCAAAACGCCACCACGAGCAGCGAACTCCCATTGTGCTTCCGTAGGAAAGCCGAATTTCAGACCCGTCTTGGCATTTAATTCAGAAACAAAATCACAGGCAACGTTCCAAGAAACAGAATCAACAGGCAAATTATCACCAACAAATTGGACTTGGACATTTAAATCACCCATCACAGCTTTCCACTGAGCCTGTGTTACTACAGTCTTACTGATTTGGAAATCAGACAATTCAACAGTATGAACAGGTTCTTCATCGCCATATGCCATATTATCAAAATTATCTTTCATGGAAGACACTGCTTGAGCACCCATCAAAAATGTGCCACCTTTTACTGGTATCATTTCGAATAAACTTGCAATGTCTTCTAAATTTACGAGTTGAGAGTCAAGCTTCGATTCTCCCTCCGATTCCATCTCTAACTCCTGTTGGAAAACAAACTCCGGCTCTCCTTCCGATTCCATTTCTGGATTCTTTTGGAAGTCAGCCTCCGGCTCTCCATCCGATTCCAACACAGTCTCTGGCAGGATGTCAGCCTCCGGCTCTCCATCTGACTCCAACTCGGTCTCTGGCAGGAAGTCAGGCTCCGGCCCTCCATCCGATTCCAACTCGGTCTCTGGCAGGAAGTCAGAATCTGAATCTCCATCTGATTTCTGTTGTAATCCTATCAGGTGTTCATTTTTACGACAGGTATCGACATTCGTCATAACCTCTTTATAATCAACCAATTCAGGCCTAATAAGCGAGAGTATATTCCTAAAAACGGCTCCAAAACATTCATCCAAATTCGGAAAACTTACAAGCCAGTTTAATGTCATATAGTAATCCTTATTCTGATTATAGAGAGCAGAATTCATAAGACGATAACTCAAAACGGGTTTCCCCATCTCAGTACAAACTTCCAGATTGTGAAGCATGTTTTCATTCATTTTGGCTACGCCAGAAAACACCACAAGCATCATCTGCGATTGACCAATCGCCTCCATCGTAAATGACTCATAGTCAACACCACGCGGAATGTCACGATATGTGACAAAACATTTCACATGACGTTCTTCCAAATAGTGAGACAAAGCTTCCACTATTTTTTGATCACCTGAATCATAGTTAATATATACATCATATTTTTTCATGGCATTATCATTGAGTATTCCAAAGTTTTGGTTTCATCAGATAAAAATACCTTTTTTACCATTTGACTAATCAGCATTGATAAGCATAGATATGTTCTTATATATGGCTTCAAAACACTCATCTGTTTTCGGAAAACTGTCGAGCCAATTCAAAGTCTTATAATGATTCTTATCCTGATTGTAAATAGCAGAATTCATAAGACGATAATTCAGAACAGGTTTCCCCTTTTCAGTGCAAACTTCCAGATTGTGAAGCATGTTTTCATTCATTTTGGCTACGCCAGAAAACACCACAAGCATCATCTGCGATTGACCAATCGCCTCCATCGTAAATGAGTCATAGTCAACACTACGCGGAATGTCACGATATGTGACAAAACATTTCACATGACGTTCTTCCAAATAGTGAGACAAAGCTTCCACTATTTTTTGATTTTCGTCATCATAACTGATAAAAACATCGTATTTCATATAATATATATTAGATTAAACATTTCCTTATATATTCTGTGTAACAACAACATGAGCTTTTTGCACCGTCACACCATGAAAGGTTATATGAGGAACTTTTACTGCTGTTATCACACGCGAACCTTTGCTATAACTCGAATCATTAACAAAAGTAGCTACGACATGAAGATTATCATCATAAGGCATTCCAATCAGATTATCTACCTGATAACCAATAGATGACAATACAGTCCGAACTTGATCTGCAAATAACTTCAACTTATCACAACCATCGCAATTGGAATTCAGAAGAAAAATATTAGAAATATTAGTATCAAGAATGGCCAATCCTTCTGCAATCTGAAAAACCATGCTACGCTCAACATCCAAACTGTTAGCAGAGGTATCCATAGTCAAGACACGAATACAAGCCAACAATTCTGCTTGGATACTTTGGCTTTCTGCTAAAATCACTTTTTGAGACATAACAACATCATTAATAGCTTTAGTATTCCGATTGACACGCCGACGTATGAGCATCCATATTACAATGATAATTGCCAAAAGACAAAGTGCAGCAATTGCACCTATTAAAGTCCTGAAATCAAGAATATCTGCCATTGACAACAACTTATTCCTCATATCAAGATTGGCTTCCGTAACTTTTTCATCAAGCTTCATTTGTTGCTGTTCGCAGTTATCAATAACAATTCTCAATGAATCATGTTGTTTTTGTCGTAAACAATCAACAGCAACAACAGCATTGGAAATATTTTGAATTTCAGCCGAATTTCTTCTACTCTGTTTCTGCAAAGTTCGATAAGAGATAGAGAGTTCCTGCATATTTTTCTCCATCAGAACCATCTTCTCCATCAGATCTGCCTGACATAATTTGATGCTATCTGTTTGGGCATAAATCATATCTGAAAGCACACACAGAATCAATAAAAGAAACAATATCAATACTTTATGCAACTTCATAAATCAAAACATATATCAAATACAAAATTTACCCTGCAAAGGTAAACAATTTCTTTTATAACTTACAAACTTTTTTGATTTTATCTGATATTTTACCAAACGCCCATGACTACGGCATGTAAAGTTCAATTCCATAGCTACGTCTCCAAACCAAATTATTGTTTGTCAAGTCAGGAGACGTTGCACGCAACGTCTCTACAGAGGCACCAAATCAATTAAAACAACATTTTTTTCATTAAGTAACCATTCATAATTAAACTGCAAAAGTATCTTCTCATTTCGACAGACTCAATAAGCTGCAAATCAGGTTGCTGAGCTTCGTTCCCTGAGCTTTGCTTGCTGAGCTTGCCGAAGCATCGAAGGGGCGAAGCATCGAACTAATATGTAAACTAATTTTGCTCACCTACTTACCAAAATATTAGTCATAGACATTCACAACACGAAAACGGAACCTCAACTGAGATTCCGTTTTCGTGTTTCAGTTTTAAGTGGAAATCCATCATATTTTACACGATTTCCACTCAAAACTGCCAAAATTTAGTCAGTTTAAAGTGGAAATCTATGATTTTTCAGGCGATTTCCACTTCAAACTCACCTATATGGATTTTTCGAAAAGGTCGTCCAAAACGACAACCTGCTGGAAAACATTGCTATGCTTTGTCGGTACCAGTCCACAAGTCGTTACAAGCGTGTAATTGATTGATTTTTCAGTCTTTGTCGCCTCAACGAAACGCAACAAACGGCGACGAAGCTGTTCTTCTTCCGATTTTGAAACCTCGTATTCGGAAGTCGAGAATTTCATTTCACAAAGATTTATCATATTGTCGTTGCGGTCAATCAGCAAATCTATCTGAAATTTCACAATCTTATCTTCCTCATCCTTAAAGCTATACGCCCAAGAATACGCATTACTGACAACACCCGAAATGCCCAATTTCCGCTTGATTTGCGGCAAATGCTGCAGGCAGATGCGCTCGAAAGCCAAACCCGACCAAGCATAATGCTGCGGCGAAACGATATTGTTCGACCAGAAATGCGCATCTTTCCTGCCATCCTGCAAAAACTGGAAATAGAAAAGCGTGTAATTGTCCATCAACTGATAAATGGCACCCTTAACCTTGCGGCCCAACATGGTGTATTTCCGAATGAAACCGCATTGTTCTAGTTCACGCAACGCACGTATGAAAGTCTCATTATCAAGCAGTTTCGTCTCATCAAGAATTTCTTTGCGTGTCATGCCAGCCTTTTTCTTAGCAAGCGCAGAAACTATCGTAACATAAGGTGCTGGAAACTTAAAAAGCGACTTGTACAACGCATCAAACTCGTTGGCCAGTTTTGCATCATCAGCAAAAAACAGTCTGTCAATGTTTTGAGCAAGGCTCTCCCCACGCTTCAGATGCGACCAATAAAAAGGCACACCACCCAAAATCATGTAGGCTTCAGCCAAGTCCTTACGCGACAGGTTTACGCCCAAATACTCGGCATACGATTCACATTCATGCAGCGAAAAAGGCTTCAGGAAAATCTGCGACGTGAGCCTGCCATACAAACCTCCATGATTCATGACGATTTTGCTCATTATCCATGAAGTAGCACTGCCACAGACAATTAGCACAATATCCTTACGCATATTAGCCCAGCCGTTCCAGAAATGTTCCAAAGCACTGACAAAGTTGCTGCTCGTCGTGTCCATCCATGGCAATTCATCGATAAAAACCACTTTTTTGTTTTCCTCGGAAGCCTCCAAAAGATGCTCCAACTGATGAAAAGCCTCAAACCAGTCCTTCGGCGTTCGGATTTTTTTTGCACCATACCGTTTCAGGGAGTCCTTAAACTCAGCAAGTTGCTGTTCCTTTTCGACATTCGCAAGTCCCGTATGGGAAAAAGCGAAATGATTGTCGAAGGTTTCCCGTATCAAATAGGTCTTTCCAACACGCCGTCTGCCATAAACCGCGCAAAACTGCGACTCATCTTTATCCAGTAAATCAAGCAGTTCCCGTTGTTCCTTTTCACGTCCAATCATATTGCAACATAATTTTCTGCAAAGGAAAGCAAAAAACAGATACGAAAAGTGGAAATCGTGATTTTTTTACACGATTTCCACTCCAAACTACCGAAATTTAGTCAGTTTGAAGTGGAAATCTATGATTTTTAAGGCGATTTCCACTCCAAACTCACCTATAAGGATTATTTCAGCACATTTTCAATGGCCATATCGAACAAATGGTCAAGCGTCAAGCCGAAGCAACGCGCCTGAGCCGGAATGATGCTGGCCTCCGACATGCCGGGAACGATATTGGCTTCGATGAAGAAAACGCCTTCGTCGCTCACGATGTAATCCATACGCACAAAGCCCTTACATTCAAGTTTTTCGTACAGCATGGCCGTCGTCGCCTTGATTTCGATTTCGATTTCCTCATCAACTTCGGCAGGCGTGATTTCATCGCATTTTCCAGCGGTATATTTCGCCTCGTAATCGAAAAATTCGTTCTTGCTGCAAATTTCGGTCAGCGGAAAAACCATCATTTTGCCATCATATTTCATGGCGCCACAGCCAAATTCACGACCGCTGACAAACTTTTCGCACATCACCTGACCGCCAGCCGCCATTGCCTTTTCCATAGCCGGAACGAATTGTTCCATTGTCTTCACCTTCGACACACCGACACTTGAGCCATTGCAAGTCGGCTTGATGAACAAAGGCAGTCCCAATTCATCCACAATTTGCTGAGCATCATATTTTTCGCCTTCATTGACCAAGACCGAAGGCGACACGTTGACATCGTAGGAAGCCACCACGCGCTTGCAGAAATCCTTGTGGAAAGTCAGGGCGCAAGTGGTCAAATCGGACGAAGTGCAAGGAATGCCCATCAGTTCGAGATACCCCGACAGCGGACCATTTTCGCCCGGCACACCATGAACGGCATTGAAAGCCACATCGAAAACGATTTTTTTGCCATCGACACAGATGGAAAAGTCGTTTTTATCAATGTCGACCTTGGTTCCATCGTCCAAAAGGCCATACCAACCTTTCTTCGAAACCACCAGAATGTAAGACAGATACTTTTCAGGGTTCAGGTTTTTCTTCACCACATGGGCGCTATTGACGGAGATTTCAAACTCACCGGAATCGCCGCCGCAGATAATTGCTACGTTTTTCATATATCGTTAGATTTAAAAATTCAAGATTTAATATTTAAAAATTGGTTGTCAGTTCTCGGTTTTCAGTTTACAGTTTTCATTTTTCGGTTTGCCAAATACTGAGAACCGATAACTGAAGACTGAAAACCAGCCATCAAACTTCTTTCAAGATAAAACTTTCTGTTTCAACGACTTTTTTTCCTATTTTTGTCGGTTTAAATTAGCAAACAATAAAAACGCTCAAATCGAGTTTTAAATAACGCCGCAAATTTAGTAAAGTATGGGACACTTTGAGTTTTTAAAGCAAAAGAAATTCTACATTCACCTGCTGATTATCATTTTGCTGTTTTTCGTCCTTATGTGGATAACATTCAGGTCGTTAGATGGTTATACGCGTCACGACAAGGTTTACACGATGCCAAATTTCATTGGTCAGAACTACCTTGAAGTGCAGGAAGAATACGACCGCGACTTCAATTTCATCCTCATCGACAGTGTTTATCCAAAAGGCGAAGAGCCCGGATCGATTGTCCAGCAAGACCCTTTGCCCGACTCAAAAGTGAAAAAAGGACGCAACGTTTATTGCATCATCGTGGCCGTGATGCCTGAAAAGACAGAGATGCCCAATCTGAAAAACCTTTCGTTGCGACAGGCTGTCGGCACGCTTGAATCAAACGGCTTGGAAGTCGACAAGCTGATTTACGAAGATTATTTCGCCAAAAACGCCGTCATTGAGCAACTTTATCAAGGCCAAGTCATCGAGCCAGGGACCGAAATCGTGAAAGGCAGCAAAATCTCCTTGCGCGTTGGTTTCGGTCAGGACAAAAAGAAAATCGAGATACCGAACCTCATCGGTCGCCCGGCTGTCGAAGTCAAGCGTTTGCTGAATGTTGCAGGGCTGAACCTCGGCGAAGAGTTTTTCGACGACAGCGACAGTCTGCAATACATGAAAGTATCGAAAATGAAGCCTGGCCCAAGTTCCGCTTTGGTGGATGCCGGCACATTTGTCAACATCTGGTACCGTTCAAGCAAGAAATTTGATTTCGACAAGGAATACAAGAACCTCTTGCACGAGGATTCCATCAACAACAAGCCAAGTTTAGAGGAAATTGAAGAAATTGAAGAAGAAGCAGAAGAAAACATTGAAACCACAGACATTGAATATGAAGACGAGTTTTAAAATAGCCGCTTTGGCACTTATTTTGGGCTTTTTCGCCCATCAATCGCAAGCTCAGGAAATCCTGACGGGATTCCAATCCGGAGCGAAGCCCGCCCCATCGACAAAAACCGCCAAAAGTCCGGTAGTGACTTTGCCGTTTTTTGATGATTTCAGCAAGTCGCGGGTCTATCCTGATGCCACGAAATGGACGGACAGAAACGTTTTGGTCAACGATGGTTTCCCTTTGAATCCGCCAACGCGAAATGCTGTCACTTTGGACGTTCTCGACGAAAACGGCGAAGTCTACGACTATGCCATCAGCAACCCGTTTGTTGCAGAATATCTCACCTCGGCACGCATCCGCCTCGACTCCATCTTTGAGCCCACACCAAGAGCCATCACGCCCGCCGATTCGGTCTATTTCAGTTTCTATTTCCAACCGCAAGGCAACGGGAACGCACCCGAGGGACAAGATTCTCTCGTCCTGCAATTCGGCACCACAACCGAAAGGCAAGAATTTCTTTACATTGATTACCAGCAAGTTGACATTCAAGAGATTTTCGACATAATGCAAGTTGACACGCTGTTTCCAGGCGATACCGTTTGGAGTTTCGGCGGCTGCAATCCAAATCTTTTCGCCATCATCGGCGACACGCTGACCCACGTCACGCAAGGCAGCATTGCCATGCCATGCGATTCCATTTTTGAAACCGTCGCCGACACTACCTGGTACCACATTTGGAGTGCTCCCGGACAAACTTTAGAGCAATTCATGGCTGAAAACAACGGACAATATTTCAAGCAAGTCATGATTCCTATTACCGCCCCACGTTATTTCCGTTCCGATTTCTATTTCCGTTTCTACAACTACGCCAGCATTGTCAGCTCATTGCAGCCGAGCGGTCGCGGCAACGAAGACAACTGGAACATTGATTTAGTCTACCTAAACATCAATCGCACCAAAACCGACGGTTCAATTCCAATGTTGGCCTTTTCGGGCAAAGCGCCAAGTTTCCTGAAACGCTATCAGGCCATGCCTTATTCGCAGTACAAAGTCATCAATACCGCTGCCATCAGCGAAAGTTTTTATTTAGACATTGCCAACCTTGACAATCAGGAACACACCTTAAATTATTATTATACTGTTGACCAAGTCAATGGAAACCAGCATTACAAAAGAGAATTAGACCCCGAAACCATTGCACCATACCAGCAAATCGGGTTCTTCCCTTGTGATTATGAATCGGAATCGCCAGCATGCCCATACGTCGGTCAAGCCTTCAGCATCGACCCGTTACGCGACACAACTTCCTATATGATCTGTCATTACATTTACGATTCAACGGCTATGCCGCCAATGATGGATTCCATGATTTACCATCAAGGTTTCTATAATTATTTTGCCTACGACGACGGCACACCTGAACTCGGCTACGGCATTGAACCCGCCAACGGAAGTTTTGCCACGAAGTTTGAATTGGTCAGTCCCGACAAAATTTGCGGTGTGCAACTCCTTTTCAATCATACACTTCACGATGCCAACGACAAATATTTCGACATCGTCATCTGGAAAGAACAAAACGGACATCCGGGAGAAGAAGTCTACCGCATGAAGAACCAGCGCCCACGTTGGGAAGAACAGCCCTACAAATTCAGTTATTACGAATTTGACAAAAAAGTCGATATGACAGGCATTTTCTACATTGGCCTTGTGCAGCAAAGCAGCGGTGTCATCAACATCGGTTTCGACTCTTCAAACGACAACCGCGAATACACGTTCTACAACGTGACCGGCTCGTGGATGCAAAGCCAATATCCAGGTAGCATCATGATGCGTCCAGTGATCGGCGAATCCTATTATATAGGTGTAGATGAGCAAAACACAGATGCCATCAGCCTTTACCCGAATCCTGCATCTTCAACATTGAATATCAGCGGCATAGAAGCATCGGAAATCAGCAGCATCTGCCTTTACGACATAATGGGACGCAAACTTTATCAAGGTGCAGCGACAAACCAGATTGCCATTAGCGATTTCAACAATGGCCTTTATTTCATTCAAATCACGACCTTGGATGGTCAAAACTTTACTCAAAAATTCATCATCGAGAAATGAGCGAAGCCAACATTGACGAAATTTTAGAAAACGAAACCGCCGAAGAAGAAGGCGGCGAATTGTACGAACATATCCGCATCGTTGTCGACAAAGGCCAAGCCTTGGAACGCATCGACACTTTCCTGACCAACCATATTCAGAACATTTCGCGCAACCGCGTGCAAAATGCTGCCAAGGCTGGCAACATTTTGGTCAACGAAAAGGCTGTAAAACAGAACTATAAGGTGAAGCCGAATGATGTCATCAGCATCGTATTCAGCTATCCGCCACGCGAAACCGACATAAAGCCGCAGCAAATTCCACTTGAAATCGTTTACGAAGACGATGACGTAATCGTAATCAACAAGCAGGCCGGACTGGTCGTCCATCCTGGACACGGAAATTTTGATGGCACCTTGCTGAATGGATTGGCTTATCACTTCGAACAGACCCGCCAAAACGTTGAAAACAAGTTCGGTTACCTCGTCCACCGCATTGATAAGGACACAACGGGATTACTTTTGGTAGCCAAAAACGAGACCGCGCAAGCCATCCTTGCAAGACAATTTTTCGAACACAGCATTCACCGCCGCTACAACGCCTTGGTTTGGGGCGATTTCGACGAGGACGACGGCACCATTGAAGGCAACATCGGCCGCAGCGCCAACGACCGCCGCAAAATGGCCGTCTACCCCAACGGCGACTACGGCAAGGAAGCCATCACACACTGGCACGTTTTGGAACGTTTCGGTTACGTCACGCTGAACGAATACCGTTTGGAGACAGGCCGCACGCACCAAATCCGCGTCCACTCGCAATATATCGGTCATCCGCTTTTCAACGATGCCACTTACGGCGGCGACATGATTCTGAAAGGTACGACTTTCTCGAAATACAAGCAATTCATCGACAACTGCTTCAAAATCATCCCTCGCCATGCACTGCACGCCAAGGAATTAGGTTTCATTCACCCTACCACAGGCAAAACCATGATGTTCGTTTCCGAATTGCCCAATGACATGAAAGCCGTCTTGGAAAAATGGAGAAACTATATGAAAACCAGAAATTTAATGGAAGAATAAATATGATAGTCATTACAGGAGCAGCAGGATTCATAGCCAGCGTTGTTGCCGGCACCTTGAACCAAAACGGTTTTGAGGACTTGGTCCTGGTTGATGATTTCAACAAGACTCAAAAAAAGGAGAACTATTCCAGCAAGAAATACAAATCGCTGATTGACAGGAACGAATTTATCGCGTGGTTTGAAAACCATCACCATGAGATTGATTTCATCATTCATCTTGGCGCCCGCACCGACACCACGGAATTTGATTACAATGTGTTTCAGAAACTGAATGTCGATTACACGCTCGCCATTTGGAAAATCTGCACCGAACACCAGATTCCTTTGATTTACGCATCTTCGGCAGCCACCTACGGCATGGGCGAATTAGGCTACATCGACAGTCACGAAATCGTGAACGACTTGCAACCGCTGAATGCCTACGGACGTTCAAAAAACGAAATCGACAAGTGGATTTTGAAACAGGAAGAATGTCCGCCATTTTGGGCAGGCTTGAAGTTTTTCAACGTCTACGGTCCAAACGAATACCACAAAGGTCGCATGGCATCGGTCATTCTTCATTCCTTTGGGCAAATCAACACGACCGGACAAGTCAAGTTGTTCCGCTCGCATCGCCCTGATTATAAGGATGGTCAGCAATTGCGAGATTTCGTATATGTAAAAGATGTCGCCAACGTCATTCTCTGGCTCATGCAACATAAGCCGGAAAGCGGTCTGTACAATGTAGGGACAGGCAAAGCGCGTTCTTTCTACGATTTGGCCGACAACACCTTCAAAGCCTTGCATTTGAAAACAAACATCGAATTCATCGACACGCCATTAGACATTCGCGACAAATACCAGTATTTTACGGAAGCCAAAATGGACAAACTACGCAAAGCCGGTTACGACAAGACTTTCACCACCTTGGAAGACGGCGTAAACGACTATGTGACAAACTATTTGATTGGGAAACGATATTTCTGACAAGCGAATTTGCAAAACAACATTCTGAAAAATCAAAAAGGATGACCTTTTCAGGTCATCCTTTTTAAATAGTATGAAATAAAGGATATTATTCCTTGACTTCTTCTGCTGGTGTAGCTTCAACGGCAGGAGTTTCCTCAGCCTTTGGAGCGGCCTTCTTGCTGCTACGACGGGTTGTCTTAGCCTTGGCAGCCTTCTTTTCGGTGCCAGTGTAGACATCGTTGTAGTCGACGAGTTCCATCATGCACATTTCAGCGGCATCACCCTCACGGTTGAAAGGCATACGGATGATTCTGGTATAGCCACCAGGACGGTTAGCAACCTTAGTGCTGACTTCGCGGAACAATTCGGTGACAGCAAATTTGTTTTGCAAGTAAGCAAAAACAAGACGGCGGTTAGCAGTGTTGTCTTCCTTTGAACGGGTGATCAGAGGTTCGACATACATTCTCAAAGCCTTAGCCTTAGCTGTAGTGGTTATGATACGTTTGTTAAGAATCAGCGATGAAGCCATGTTTGAAAGCATAGCCTTGCGGTGAGCGCTTTTTCTTCCCAAGTGATTGATTTTCTTATTGTGTCTCATCTTTCTTATTCCTTATCTAATTTATATTTGCTGACATTCATACCGAACTCGAGGCCACGGCTGCGGACCAGTTCTTCAAGTTCCGTGAGAGATTTCTTACCGAAATTGCGGAATTTGAGGAGGTCGGCCTTGTTGAAGGCGACAAGTTCACCAAGCGTTTCAACTTCAGCAGCCTTCAGGCAGTTCAGTGCACGGACTGAGAGGTCCATGTCGACGAGCTTGGTCTTCAGCAGCTGACGCGTATGCAGAGAAGTTTCATCGAATTCTTCAGTGACTGTCTTTTCGTCCGGGACGAGGGTAATCTTTTCGTCGGAGAACAGCATGAAGTGGAAGATGAGAATCTTTGCAGCTTCTTTCAAAGCTTCTTTCGGGTGGATGGAACCATCGGTGTCGATTTCGATGACGAGCTTTTCGTAGTCAGTCTTTTGTTCAACACGCCAGTTTTCCACTCTGAAGCTCACGTTACGGATAGGTGTGAAAATGGAGTCGATAGCGATAGTATCGACAGCAGCGCCTAAAGTCTTGTTTTCGTCAGCAGGAACATAACCTCTGCCCTTGCCTATCGTGATTTCGACATTCAGTTTCACTGACGGGTCGAGATTGCAGATGACGAGTTCAGGATTGAGCACCTGGAAGTTGGCGAGGAACTTGTTGATGTCGCCAGCGACAAACTGTTCCTGACCGCAGATGGTGACGTTAATCTTTTCGTGGTTTTCGCCAACGACGAGTTGCTTGAAACGGACTTGCTTGAAGTTCAAGACCATGTCGGCAACGTCTTCGATAACGCCATCAATGGAGGCGAACTCATGACTTACACCGTCGATGCGGATAGAGGTGATAGCGAAGCCTTCGAGTGAAGACAGCAGTATTCTCCTCAGCGCATTTCCAATGGTTATACCGAAACCTGGTTCCAGAGGTCTGAATTCAAAAACACCTTTGGTATCGGTGCTTTCAACCATGATAACCTCATCAGGTTTTTGAAACGCTAATATTGCCATATTTTCTTTATTTACCAGGTTAAAAATCAACAATTACTTAGAATACAATTCGACGATGAGCTGTTCGTTGATATTTTCAGGAATTTCCTCACGGGTAGGATAATTCAAGAACTTACCACACATCTTGGCAGCATCCCATTCAAGCCAAGCATGACTGCTTGTTGAACGGCCTTCAACTGAATTGGTAATGACTTCCAAGCTCTTAGATTTTTCACGCACGCCAATGACATCACCTACCTTAGCGAGGTATGAAGGGATGCCAAGGATTTCACCGTTGACGGTGATGTGGCGGTGGCTAACGAGCTGACGTGCAGCTGCACGGGTTGGAGCGATGCCGAGACGATAAACGAGGTTGTCGAGACGTGATTCCATAAGCTGCATCAGGATCAAACCTGTGACGCCTTCCTTACGTCTTGCCAATTCGAAGGTCTTGCGGAATTGCTTTTCCAGAACGCCGTATGTATATTTAGCCTTTTGCTTTTCCTTCAGCTGGGTGCCATATTCAGATACTTTCTTTCTTCTTGCAGCAGCGCCGTGCATCCCAGGAGGATAGTTTCTCTTTTCGAAGTACTTGTCTGAACCAAAGATAGGTTCACCGAACTTACGAGCTATTTTCGTTTTAGGACCTGTATATCTAGCCATAATTCAAATTTTTTAATTGTTCAACTATTATACTCTTCTACGTTTTGGAGGACGGCAACCGTTGTGTGGCAATGGGGTGACGTCGATGATTTCGGTCACTTCAACACCCATTGAGTGGATAGCACGGATTGCAGATTCACGTCCTGCACCAGGTCCCTTTACATAAACTTTAACTTTACGTAATCCCAAGTCATAGGCAGTCTTGGTGCATTCTTCAGCGGCCATTTGTGCAGCGTATGGGGTGTTCTTCTTCGAACCCTTGAAACCCATCTTGCCGGCTGATGCCCAAGAGATGACTTGTCCTTCATTGTTAGTCAAAGAAATGATAATGTTATTGAAAGAAGCCTTCACGAAAGCCATGCCCGTAGCTTCAATCTTAACAACACGTTTCTTAGTTACTTTATTGGTCTTTGCCATTTTGTAATTTGTGATTTTGTAATTAAATATGATCCAACTACCTAACGATTACTTAGTAGCTTTCTTCTTGTTTGCAACAGTCTTCTTGCGGCCCTTACGGGTACGTGCGTTGTTCTTGGTGCTTTGTCCGCGCACTGGCAGACCTGCACGATGACGGACACCTCTGTAGCAACCGATATCCATCAAACGCTTAATGTTCATCTGAACTTCACCGCGAAGTTCACCTTCGGTCTTGTACTGTTCGGCAATGATGTTACGAACAGTGTTCTGTTCCTCGTCGGTCCAATCCTGAACTTTCTTGCTTGGTTCAACACCAGCCTTGGCCAGGATTTCCTTCGACAAAGATCTTCCGATACCGTAAATGTAGGTTAAAGAGATTTCTCCAGCTTTATTGCTCGGGATATCTACACCAGCGATTCTTGCCATATTATCTTAATGCTTAAATTAGTAATTCTACTCGATTAACCCTGACGCTGATTTTCCTTAGGGTTCTTCTTATTAATAACGTACACTCTGCCCTTACGCTTCACAATGATGCAGTCGGCAGATCTCTTCTTTACAGATGCTTGAACTTTCATATCTATTCTTATTAATTGTTCGCGATTAATTCTTGTATCTGAATGTGATACGGCCTTTTGTCAAATCGTAAGGAGACATTTCTACCTTAACCTTGTCGCCTGGCAATATCTTGATGTAGTGCATACGCATCTTTCCGGAAATAGTGGCCGTGATGACCAGACCGTTTTCCAGTTCGACGCGGAACATGGCATTACCTAATGCTTCGACAACGGTGCCTTCCTGTTCTATTGACAATTGTTTTACCATACTTTATTCTTCTACTTTTACTTTTTTCTTTATTAAAATACTGACAACGAGCTTAAAACGCTATTGTCCTACGCTATTTCGGGCGGCAAAGGTAGTAATTCTTTTCCAAACTGATGTCATTTTTTCAATAATTTTCAAAAAACGGCACTGTCGGTGAGGATTTTACCTAAGATTCAGGAGACCTCTGTTTCCACTGAAGAAGCAGAGGCTTCCTGAATTATAGCGAGGCTCGAAGCCTGAAGTTCAATCTTACATTCTGCCTACACGACCCTTGATACGACCCGACTTGGTCAGACCATCGTAGTGGCGCATCAGGAGGTGGCTTTCGATTTGTTGCAATGTGTCGAGCACAACGCCAACGAGAATCAACAGTGAAGTACCGCCATAGAAGTGTGAGAATGACGAGCTGACGCCCATGAGGGAAACGATAGCAGGCATGATAGCGACGATGGCGAGGAAAATTGATCCTGGCAACGTGATTCTTGACATGATGTTGTCAAGGTATTCAGCGGTCTTCTTACCAGGCTTGACGCCAGGGATGAAGCCACCGTTCTTCTTGATATCTTCGGCCATCTGGTTGCAGTTGATGGTAACTGCCGTATAGAAATACGTGAAGGCGATGATGAGGATGAAGAAAACGAAGTTGTACCAGAAACCGTTGACATTGGTGAAAGCAGCTGCGAAACCTGTCAAGCTCTCAGTCTGTCTGAAACCGGCGATGGTGATAGGCAGGAACATGATAGCCTGAGCGAAGATGATAGGCATAACGCCGGCAGCATTCACTTTCAGCGGGATGTACTGACGGACACCGCCGTACTGACGGTTACCGACAACACGCTTGGCATACTGTACCGGAATCTTTCTGGTGCCTTGCACGAGGGCGATGGTGCCGATCATGACAAAGAACAGAACGATCAGTTCAATAACGAGAACCAGAAGGCCAGTGCCGCCTTGTGCGAAGCGGGCTGCGCATTCACCGACGAAAGCACCGGGGAGACGTGCAATGATACCGATCATAATGATCAGGGAGATACCATTGCCGATACCCTTGTCCGTAATCTTTTCACCGAGCCACATGATGAACAGGGTGCCGGCGACAAGAAGGACGACAGATGAGAACCAGAAGAAGAAACCTGGATTAGAAACACCATCAAAAGGAGTGATAGCAAATTTAGCAGCTGGACCCAATTGATAAATAACGTTTCTGATGTAGCCAGGAGCCTGAACGATGACGATTATGACAGTCAGATAACGCATAATCTGGTTCATCTTCTTACGGCCGCTTTCACCTTCCTTCTGCAGGCGCTGGAAGTACGGGACAGCCATGCCGAGCAGTTGGATGATGATGGACGCTGTGATGTAAGGCATGATGCCCAATGCGAAGATAGAAGCATTACCGAAAGCGCCGCCGGAGAACATGTTGAGCAATCCGAGAAGGCCTTGGCTACTGCTGTTCTGTAGCGCAGACAATTGGTTCGGGTCGATGCCTGGAAGGACAACGAACGAACCGAAGCGGTAGATCAAGATGATGAGCAACGTAAACAGTATACGTTTACGAAGTTCTTCGATCTTAAAGATGTTCCTTATAGTTTCTATTAATCTGTTCATCGCGAATTAGTATTTTTCGCAGGTTCCGCCGGCAGCTTCGATAGCCTGCTGAGCCTTAGCGGAAAATGCGTGTGCTTTAACTTCTAATTTTGCAGTCAGTTCACCACGGCCAAGAATCTTGACGAGTTCTTTCTTGTGAGTGATACCTTTTTCGACAAGCACTTCAGGAGTGATCACTGAAACGCCGTTTTCAGCAAGTTTCTGCAAAGTTGAGAGGTTAACCGGGCAATACTCCACGCGATTCAGGTTTTTGAAACCGAACTTAGGAACCAAACGGACGAGAGGCATTTGACCGCCTTGGAAGCCAATCTTGTTCTTTGCGCCAGAGCGTGCCTGAGCACCCTTATGACCACGTGTAGATGTGCCACCTTTTCCCGAACCTTGGCCACGGCCTTTTCTTGTCTTGTTCTTTACAGAACCTTTTGCTGGTTTGAGATTACTTAAATCCATAATATTGCAGATTTGATTAAGTTCAACAATTAAATTTCTTCGATCTTAAGAAGGTGAGCTACCTTGTTCACCATACCGGCCAGGCAAGGGTTGTCCATGTCAACTTCTGCTGACTGGTGCATCTTTCTCAGACCGAGTGATTTCAATGTGTCCTTCTGATCTTGTGGTCTTCCGATACCACTTCTGATTTGGGTGATTCTTACTTTTTTCATCGTTTCAAAAGTTTTATCCGTTAAACACAGTATCCAAATCCACACCTCTCAGTTCGGCGACAGTATAAGCATCGCGCATTCTTGTGAGAGCATCGAATGTAGCCTTAACCACTGAGTGAGGGTTGGAAGAACCTTTTGACTTAGCCATCACGTTCTTCACGCCGACACTTTCGAGCACGGCACGCATAGCACCACCTGCGATGACACCGGTACCAGGAGTAGCTGGCTGGATGTAAACGTAAGCGCCGCTGTATTTACCATACTGTTCGTGAGGCAATGTTCCATTCAATACTGGAACCTTAACGAGGTTTTTCTTTGCATCATCGACGCCCTTCTGGATGGCGGCGGTAGCTTCCTTGGCTTTGCCGAGACCGTAACCGACGACACCATTCTCATTGCCTACGACAACAAGAGCAGCAAATGTGAAAGTACGACCGCCCTTTGTCACCTTTGTGACGCGGTTGATGCTAACGAGACGTTCCTTGAACTCGATTTCGCTAGATTTTACTCTTTTTACGTTAACTTCTGCCATGACAATTAGAATTTTAATCCTCCATTACGAGCGCCGTCAGCCAGTGACTTGACTCTACCATGATACAAATAACCGTTACGGTCGAACACTACGGCTTCGATGCCGGCAGCCTTAGCCTTTTCGGCGATCAGGGTGCCAACCTTAGCGGCCTGTTCGATCTTCGTAATCTTTTCATTTTCGATGCCATTCTCGCGTGAGCTGGCAGCAGCCAATGTCTTGCCGACTTCGTCGTCAATCAGCTGCACATAGATTTGCTTGTTGCTTCTGAAGACGCTCATGCGTGGACGGGCAGCAGTACCAGAGATTTTCTTTCTGATGCTCTTCTTGATGATTTGTCTTCTTTCTTCTTTAGTTTTTGCCATTTTCTTACTGAGGTATTAATGATTACTTACCAGCAGCTTTACCTGCCTTACGTCTCAGGACTTCGCCTTCGAACTTGATACCCTTACCCTTATAAGGTTCAGGCTCACGCATTGAACGAATCTTTGCGGCCACCTGACCAAGAAGTTGTTTGTCGTATGAACGCATCTTCAAAATAGGATTCTTACCTCTTTCGTTGATGGTTTCAATTTTAATCTCTGCCGGCATCTCGAAGAAGATGTTGTGAGAGAAACCAAGACCTAATTCAAGGATCTGTCCCTTAGCTTCAGCCTTGTAGCCGACGCCGACAAATTCCTGAACGGTTTCGAAACCTTCGCTTACACCCTTGACCATGTTGGCGATCAAAGCGCGATAGAGGCCATGCTTTGAGCCAGCTTCAGCAACTGCTTCGTTTGGCTTGACATGGATCTGGTCGCCTTCGATTTCGAGGATGACATGATCGTAGAATTTCTGTGAAAGTTCACCGAGTTTACCTTTAACTGTAATGACCTGAGCATCGTTGTCGATGTTCACTGTAACGCCGGCCGGAATGGCGATAGGCAATTTACCAATACGTGACATATTCTCTATCTCCTTCCTTTAATTAGCTAACGTAACACAAAACTTCGCCACCGATGTGGAGCTTACGGGCTTCCTTGTCAGTCATAACACCCTGAGAAGTGGAAATGATGGCGATACCGAGGCCATTCATCACTCTTGGGAGGTTTTCGCTGTCTGCATATCTTCTCAAACCAGGACGTGAAACGCGGTCGATGGTTGTGATTGCAGGCACTTTGGTCACAGGATGATACTTAAGAGCGATCTTAATGACATTCTGTGATTTCTTTTCGCCTTCTTCAAACTTATAGTTGAGGATGTAGCCCTTTTCGAAAAGGATCTGGGTCATAGCCTTCTTAATGTTTGAAGCCGGGATTTCAACGATTCTATGCTTTGCATTGACAGCATTGCGAATACGTGTCAAATAATCTGCTATAGGGTCTGTATTCATCTTTAATCTAATCTTAAATGTTTACCAACTAGCTTTCTTAACACCTGGGATCAAGCCTTTCAGTGCCATTTCACGGAAATTGATACGTGAGATGCCGAACTGTCTCATATAGCCCTTTGGACGGCCAGTGAGTTGGCAACGGTTGTGCAAACGGACTGGTGAAGCGTTCTTAGGCAGTTTCTGCAAAGCTTCATAATCGCCAGCTTCCTTCAAGGCTGCACGCTTAGCGGCGTATTTGGCCACCATTTGTGCTCTTTTGCGCTCGCGCGCTTTCATTGACTCTTTTGCCATGGTTTACTTTTTTTGATTTTTAAAAGGAAGACCGAATTTTTTCAACAAAGCCAAAGCCTCTTGGTCAGTATTGGCTGAAGTGACGAAGGTGATGTTCATACCGTTCAGTTTGTTAACCTTTTCGATATCGATTTCCGGGAAAATGATCTGTTCGGTGATACCGAAGCTGTAATTGCCACGGCCATCAAAGCCTTTGTCGTTGATACCCCTGAAGTCACGGACACGTGGAAGGGCTACGCAGACTAAACGTTCGAGAAATTCGTACATCTTGTCACCGCGCAGCGTTACGTGCACGCCAATCGGGTTGCCACGGCGCAGTTTGAAGTTACTGACGTCGTGCTTAGAAATAGTCGGTACGGCTTTCTGACCGGTGATAGCTGTCATTTCCTCTACACCATAGTCAATCAGTTTCTTATCGGCCAAAGCTGCGCCGATACCCTGATTAAGTGAAATTTTCAAAAGCCGTGGAACCTGCATCACTGATTTGTAGTGGAATTCTTCCATCAATGCAGGCACGATTTCACTCTTGTATTGTCCTCTAAGTCTGGGTTGATAGTTCATATTACTTTATGATTTCGCCTGTTTTCTTTGAATAACGGACTGATTTGCCGTTTTCGTCTTTCTTACGGCCAATTCTGGTAGGTTTGCCGCTCTTGTCGACAACCATCAGGTTGGAGATGTGGATAGGGGCTTCCTGTTTGATGATGCCGCCTTGTGGATGTTCGGTGTTAGGGCGTGTGTGCTTCGAAATGATTCTGACGCCTTCGACGACAGCTCTATTCTTTTCGACATCGACGCTCATGACCTTACCCTGTTTGCCTTTGTCATTGCCTGAAAGGACCAAAACAGTGTCGCCTTTCTTTACATGTAATTTACTCATAGTTGATTCGAATTTTTAATTACAATACTTCTGGAGCGAGCGAAACTATTTTCATGAAATTCTTTTCACGCAACTCTCTGGCAACTGGTCCAAAGATACGTGTACCGACGAGTTCACCGGCCTGGTTCAGAAGAACGCAGGCATTGTCGTCGAAGCGGATATAAGATCCGTCGGGACGGCGAATTTCCTTCTTTGTGCGTACGACTACAGCCTTTGAAACTGTACCCTTCTTGGCTTCTGAGCCCGGAATTGCACTCTTGATGGATACGACAATCTCATCTCCGACTGTCGCATAACGGTGGCGTGTACCTCCAAGCACACGGATGCAAAGAACTTCCTTCGCACCGCTGTTGTCAGCCACCTGTAAACGTGTTTCCTGCTGTATCATAATTACTTAGCTTTTTCTACAATTTCTACGAGTCTCCAGTTCTTGGTCTTGCTCAGGGGACGGGTCTCCATAATGCGGACGGTATCACCCTCACCGCACTCGTTCTTCTCGTCCTGGGCAACAAACTTCGTGGTCTTCTTTACGAACTTTCCATAGAGGGGATGCTTCTCCTTTATCTCTACGGCAACGATGATGGTCTTGTCCATCTTGTTGCTGACCACTACTCCGATTCTTTCCTTGCGAAGATTTCTTTCCATAATCTTTTAGTTTTGTTTTTCTTTTTCAGCAAGGATAGTGATCATAAGAGCGATATCCCTTCTGGTCTTGCTAATCTTGGAAGTATCCTCCAACGGAGAGATAGCGTGATTAATCTTCATTGTGTCAAGATTGTTTTTCTCA
>NZ_JBADWU010000085.1:0-4875 GCF_056203535.1 Candidatus Limimorpha sp.
TCTCTTCGCTTGCCCAAACGCAAAACTAATTCTTTTTCCGCTATAGCGACATCTTTCAGCCAGATACGCCTGTTATATCCGCCATCCGTTTGTTCAACAACAATGATAACTTGATGCAAATGGACCGAAAAATCAAGGGCAGGACCATCGGCCTCTGCGCGGCCAGCCTAACAGCATGACCTTCAAGAAATATGTCATAAACGCAATTTCGTGAAGGTCAAGCCGTTAGTCTGTCCCTTTGCGGGCGCTGCCCCGCCGTCCTGACCGTGGCCAACCCGCCCAACCCAGTCGGGTTTTCAACACTTCAGTCAGGAACATGCTTAGAAAAATTGCGAAATGGACTATGTTGGGTGATATTGCCGCTCCATGCCTGTTATATCCACCATCCGTTTGTCGCCCAACAATGATAACTTGAAAGAAAAGAAGAATAAAAAACATCCTTATTCATTTGATATTGAATTATTTGACCTGTTTTTGTGCAAATTTAAAGTTGCACTTTAAAATTGCATGAAATATGAAAATCTTAAGTGACTAAATGCTTTTTGACCCATGTTGGTTGCCAAAATCTTGTCAGTCGGCAGGCGCATCTCAATTAGATACGTTAAGATGACAAAACAAGAGAAAGTTTTT
This sequence comes from Candidatus Limimorpha sp., assembly GCF_056203535.1. Classification (NCBI taxonomy): domain Bacteria; kingdom Pseudomonadati; phylum Bacteroidota; class Bacteroidia; order Bacteroidales; genus Candidatus Limimorpha; species Candidatus Limimorpha sp. Next base: position 631 of record NZ_JBADWU010000085.1, read on the forward strand.
TTTCGACCTTTTTATGACAAATGATAATGTTTTTTGTATAACAAACTCATTATCAATAATATAACAAAATTCATTTTGTCAAAAAGTCATTTGTCATTTTGTCACAATAAGCAAATTCAACCTCCTCGTCATTTGTCAACTATATAATAAAATAGTTAATAATATATTATTAATTAGGTATAGTAAGTAGGCGAAAAGAGAAAGGGGGAAAACATCGAAATCGCTTATTGTGATTTTTTGACAAATGACAAAATGACAAAATCACCATGCTGGGGTGCGAGATATACCAACGCTATATCCGCATCCAATCTCCTGCCGCTCCGCTCCCACTCCGCTTCGCTGCGCATCGGAGAAAACCTCAAAAAAACTGCCGGACGGGATGAAGAGAATCCAGCTTTGGCATTGGGATGGTGGTGGTTTGGCACATTGCGGTTATAGATGCCATTACAAAAGATATAAAAAACGCTTTTTTATACCCATAAGGCATAGAAAACGCTTTTTTATGTAAGTTTGCACGCAAATTTTCAATCATTATGGCACAACAAAAAATACTCGGAATAGGAAGCGCCCTCACGGACATCCTGACACCCATACAAGATGAAAGCATCTTATCGGAACTGAACCTGCCTAAAGGCAGCATGACCCACGTCGACATGGCTACTTCGCTGAAAGTCGGCAAAGCTTTGGCTTCATACAACAGCACGATGGCCGCTGGCGGCTCGGCTGCCAACACGGTCAGCGGACTGGCAAAATTAGGCATCGAAGCTGGTTTTCTCAGCAAGGTCGGCAAGGACGAAATCGGCAGTTTCTTTGAAAAGGAAATGCTCGACACCAAGGTCACGCCAGAACTGTTCAGAACCGAAACGCCGTCGGGCCGTGTGCAGGCTATCATCACGCCCGATGGCGAACGCACCTTTGCCACTTATTTAGGCGCATCGCTGGAACTTTCGCCCGACGACATCACGCCCGATTTGTTCAAAGGCTGGGATATTTTCTATGTCGAAGGCTATCTCGTCGCCAATCCGAACATGCTCAACAAGGCTATGGAGACGGCAAAAGCCTGCGGCCTGAAAATCGCCATCGACATGGCAAGTTACAACATGGTGGAAGACAACCGCGACTATATGCTGCAACTCATCAACGATTATGTCGACATCGTTTTCGCAAACGAATCGGAAGCAACCGCCTTGACTGGCATGGACCCAAGGGAATCGCTCGATTTCATTGCATCGAAATGCGAAATCGCCGTTGTAAAAATCGGTAAGAAAGGTGCTTACATTAAGAGAGGCGAAGAAATTGCCACCGTCGATGCCGGAAATTATAAGCCTATCGACACGACAGGCGCCGGCGACATGTGGGCTGCCGGTTTCTTGGCTGGCCTCGTCAAAGGCGAAAGCCTCGAAAAGTGCGGAAAAATGGGTGCCATCGTCGCGGGCAACGTCATCGAGGTGATGGGGGCCAAAATGGATGAGGCAAGATGGAACAAGGTTTATGAGACAATTGCAAAATTGTAAGAAATCTATAAAAGATAAAGCATTTTTTCGTAATTTTGCGCCCTGTATATTTTCTCGAGAGATATAATATTAAAAATTAGACACTTAGATAAACAATGAAGGAATTCCAGACAAAAGAAATCCGTAATGTTGCCCTCATCGGTGCAGCAAAATCCGGTAAAACCACACTTGCCGAAAACATGCTTTTCGAAGGCAAGATGATCAACAGAAAAGGTAGCACTGAAGAAAAGAACACCGTTTCCGACTACCGTCAGATTGAAACCGACCGTCAGATTTCGGTGCATGCTTCAATGATGTACACCATCATCAACAACACCAAGATCAACATCCTCGACACTCCTGGTTTCAGCGATTTCTCAGGCGACATCGTTTCCTGCCTTACCGCTGCCGATGCAGCCGTCTGCAACATCAATGCCCAGTCAGGCGTTGAAGCTACAACGGAAAACGCTTGGCGTCACGCTGCCAACACCAACAAGCCGGTTGTGTTCTTCATGAACCAGCTCGACCATGCTAACGCCAATTTCGACAACACCATCCGCGAAATGAAGGAATACTTTGGCGACAAGGTTACTCCTATCCAGTATCCGGTCAATGCCGGTGAAGATTTCAACGCTGTCATCGACTTGATCATGATGAAGATGTTGGTCTTCAAGAATGGCAATGGCGCTCCTGAAATCCAGGATATTCCTGCTTCGGAAATGGACAAGGCCGAAGAACTCCACAACAACCTGATTGAACACGCTGCTGAAGGCGAAGAAGCCTTGATGGAAAAGTTCTTCGAAGAAATGACCTTGAGCGAAGAAGACATGGAACGTGGTATCCGCCTCGGCATCATCAACCGCGAAATGTTCCCAGTCCTCTGTGGTGCTGCCAAGAAGGGCGTCGGCGTCAGCCGTCTCTGCGAATTCCTCATCAACGCTTGCCCATCACCTGCTGATGTTCCTGCTGTCAAGGCTAAGAACGGCCAGGAATTCCACAACAGCAACGATGATCCAACCGCTATGTACATCTTCAAGGTTACCACCGAACAGAACCTCGGCGATGTAGCTTGGATGCGCGTTTACGGCGGTCAGGTTTCTGAAGGCCAAGACCTCGTCAACCCACGCAGCGGCAACAAGGAACGTATCTCACAGCTCCTCGCTTTCTGCGGCAAGAATCGTGAAAGAGTTGAAAAAGTCAACGCTGGTGATATCATCTGCACCATTAAGCTGAAAGACGGCCGTATCGGTGATTCTCTCGTCGATGCCAAGGCTGCAGAAGCTGCTTTCGAAGAAATGCCATTCCCAACACCTATCTTCACCATCGCCATTAAGGCTGCCAACTCACAGGAAGATGAAAAGCTCGGTGGCATTCTCAACGACCTCCACAAGACCGACCCAACCGTCATTTCAGGCATGTCACGCGAATTGCGCCAGAACATCCTGCAATGCCAAGGCGAATATCACTTCAACACATTGAAATGGTATTTCGACAACGTATATAAGATTGCCGTTGAAACTGCATCTCCAAAGATTCCTTACCGTGAAACCATCACCAAGTCGGCTCGCGCTGATTACCGTCACAAGAAACAGTCAGGCGGTAGCGGTCAGTTCGGTGAAGTTCACTTGCTGCTGGCTCCTTATTATGAAGGCTACACCGATCCAGGCGAACTGCAAGTGCGTGGCAAGGATGAATATGAACTGCCTTGGGGCGGTAAGCTGATCTTCGCTAACTGCGTTGTCGGTGGTGCCATTGATGCACGTTTCATGCCTGCTATCCTGAAGGGTGTCAACGAACGTCTTGAACAGGGTCCTCTGACCGGTTCATACGCCCGCGACATCATCGTTTACGTTTACGATGGTAAGATGCACCCAGTCGATTCAAACGAAATGGCATTTAAGATTGCCGGCCGTATGGCTTTCTCAGCTGCATTTAAGGCTGCTGCTCCTAAGATTATGGAACCTATCTACGACCTCGACGTCCGCATGCCTGCCGACCTGATGGGTGCCGTTATGACCGACCTTCAGGGCCGCCGCGCCATTGTGATGGGTATGGATTCTGACCACAACTACCAGACCATCCACGCTAAGGTGCCGTTGGCAGAAATGGACCGCTATTCAACTTCACTCAGCTCACTGACATCAGGCCGTGGTACTTTCACCATGAAATATGCTGAATACCAACAGGTTCCTACCGATGTCCAGAACAAGCTCCTGAAGGAATACGAAGAAAGCCAGAAGGAAGAAGAATAATCGTTATTTCATTCCCGATATTGAAAAATCCCGTCAAAATTTGGCGGGATTTTTTAGTTGCTTCCTAACAATTATACAATCATTTGGTAATCACTATCTTTTGTGTTTGGTAACATTCACCACACAAAACCGTGACGGTATAGACACCATTGGTAAATTCGCGAAGGTCAAGAACCTTCTGACCTTCATTCCCTTCCAGTTCCACCTGCTTCACCCGTATGCCCATGGCGTTGAAGATGGAAAGCTCCGCTTTGGCGTTGCCGTTGGGTAGCGTGTAGTCTATAGCAACCCATGTTGTGGCAGGGTTAGGATGTACATTCATTTGCAGCGGCACCACTTTGGGCTGTTCCTCTATGCCCGTCGGGTCGTCGTAGTTGAAGATGTCCGTGATGTGGAGGACCCAGAAATTCTCATTTGAATATGGGATAATCGTATCATTTGAGCAATAATAATCCCCTGTCATTTCAAAATGATTTGGGTATGCTGTGGCAGCAATGGTA
>NZ_JBADWU010000086.1:0-13436 GCF_056203535.1 Candidatus Limimorpha sp.
CGAAATTGAATCTGGAAAATGGGTGAAAAAATAAAAATGATAGAAAGAGACGTAGCACGCTACGGCTCTACAAACAAAATAATGACAATCAAATAATTGAATACAATGAAAAAATCATCACTTTTACTTTTTGCCTTCGCCATCCTTTTTGGAACCAAGGCTTTTGCGCAGGAATGGGAATGGGACTGTCCTACGGCTCATACTATGATCTACGAATCAGCGGAGCTATCCGATGGTGACATCATGGTTATGGGTCATCGGTACCATGATTCAAGCTGCGGTTTGCTACATTCGCCAACCTTATGGAAACTGGATTCGGAAGGGAATGGTCTGGCCTTTTCTGATTATCACAAGGACGGCTACTATGGCTATCCGCCTTATGTCCTTGAAAACGGTTCGGGTGATGTGTATGCGCTGATGACCTACAGCCCCGACCACGACACTTGCTCATCGAACTATTTCAAGAACTTCGAGCCGGTCACCGACCACTGCATTTTAGGTCTTTACAGGCTCAACGACGACCTTTCCATTGCCGAAAGCCATGAGATGGAAATTCCCATCGACACATCGGAGTGGCTGAGCGAAGAAAACCTTTATGATTTTTGGAATAACGGGCAAGCCTATCTGTACAGTGCTTTTGTGGATGACGACGGCACCATAGTGGGAGTTTACGACAAGACCGTGACAGCCGACCTCGACAAGCCGCGCGGCTACGACTCGACGGTGTTCTTCAGGATGGATTTCGAGGGAAACCTGCTGGCCAGGGCTGCTTATAGCGGAAACAAGAGGTGCGGCGCTTGCCCTGCGTATAATTTTCGCCGCCATCACATCGTCAAAGCCGACAGCCTGTATCTGTATTATGGGTGTCAATGGGATATCTATGAAGAGAAAGATGACAACCTCATCTATCTTGACCATGACTTCAACATTGTTCGCAGCAGGTCGTTCAAGCAAGCCGATCAGGTTCAGGCTATGTACAATATGGATTTTAATGATTGCAATGTGACCCGAACCGGTAGGGGGACAACGCTGCTGACAAACACCTTCAGCGAGAGGTTTGCCCATTATAGTGTTGCATTGTATGAGTATAATGACGATGTGAACGGCTATGGTAACAATGTACCGATTCTTCACTATGCCAAGAGGAAAACAGATGGCTGGGATTTCGTGACCGAAATGTCGCCGCCCATTCTGTTTGAAGACGGTTCGCTGCTTTATGTGTACGCTTTGAATGTGGGAGCAGCCTGCGATCAGGATTCAAGGATTGTGATAGAGCGTCTTTCACCTGACTTTGAGACACTTTCGACAATGTATTATGGAACATACGACGACGGTATAAGTCAGGCAGCGCTGGGCATTGCAGCTACACGTGACGGAGGCATGCTTTTGACATCAGGAGTTGTTAAACTGTCCAATGGCTATAGATTTCGTGCTGTCACCAAATTTCCTGCCGAAGCCTTCCTAAGCATCGACGAAGCCCACGCCAACGGCCTTTCACTTGCCATCGCCTATCCGAATCCCGGCGGCAACGAGATGCATATCCGCACTGCGGTTGAGAATGCCGCTGTGGAGGTCTACGACATGAATGGCCGCCTTGTGGCGCAGCAGCCTGTCACGGAAACCGAAACGGTGCTGGATGCCACGGACTGGGCGGCGGGAACGTATATTTGGAAGGTGGTTTCTGATAAAGCCGAAATTGAGACGGGGAAGTGGGTGAAGGAATGATTTATTCTTTGTATTTTATTGGAAATCAAAATAGAAAGCACTAATTTTGCCACATTGTTCGCCTTGAATTTTGGCTAACGGACTTCAAGTCAAAATTACAAGCGAACTCCATTTCCTTGAGCCAGCGAAATGGAATCTAATAAAATAATGACAATCAAATAATTGAATACAATGAAAAAAATATCACTTTTACTTTTCGCCATCGCCTTGCTTTTCGTGGTTAAAGCTTTTGCGCAGGAAAATCTTTCTGTTGGCGGCAGCCTCTGCCCATTTATGGTTACCGTGCCTCAAGAATCTATTCCATCGCAATTTCCGTCTGTTGTCTCTGAAGAAGCAGACTGGCTCTATTATGGCAATGACGAGTATAATACGAGCGTGGCTTATGCTCCTGTAGGAATTCCCTTTTCGTGGGCTGTATCGTTTCCTCCAACCAAACTTCAGGCCTATGATGGTTTCACTTTGACTCGAGTGGCGATTTACATAAGATCAATTTATAATGAGTGGGATTTGATGCTGCGTGTATATTATGGCAACAGTTATATGCCTCTTACACTGATGAGCGAACAATTGTTTGACATTACATCGTATCAGAATTATGATGGAATGATTGAAGTTGAACTGGAACAACCTGTTGAAATTGACCCCAACCGAGATCTTTGGATAGTTTTTTCGGAACTTACCACAGGTTCCGAAACTTTTTCTGCAACAGCGTGCCAAGTTGACACTTCAGAGGCAGATCCTAATGCGAGATGGATTCAAATTCAGGAGAATAAGTGGAATGATATGGCATCTTACAGTTCTTATTTTGAATGTTACCAGTTTATGATTTGGGGCTATGTAACCGATGACCCATTGGGTGTTGAATTGCCGATAAGCAACAGGACCTTGGATGTTTACCCGAATCCGGGTGGCAACACGCTCAAGATTCGTTCTGCGCTGGAAAATGCACGTGTGGAAATTTATGATGTGTTTGGAAGAAAAGTGCATAAACAGGAACTTGCAAGGGAAACTACGGCCATCAACACGGAAAGTTGGACATCAGGAATGTATGTCTGGAAGGTGGTTTCGGGCGTTTCGGCACTTCGACAAAGCTCAGCGGCCACAGGCTCAACGACCCTTATTGAGAGCGGCAAGTGGATAAAGGAATAGGAAAATAATTCTATATTGCATTATATTTGAAAAGGTTGGCTCTTGCATTGGAGCCAACCTTTTCTTTTTGAAGTGCTCTTGTCCTACTATCCGATTAATTGCCTATTTTTGCAGTTTGCTTTATTTTGGATATGTCTGCACCGAATGTTTTGATAGGGAAAATCGAAAGCTTCGCTAAGAAGTTCTACCTTAACCGCCTGATACAAGGCGTTTTGGTTGGGGCTGTGCTTTGGATTGTGTTCTATCTGCTTATCAACGGATTGGAATATTTCTCCTGGTTTCCGCCGAAAGGCCGTTTTGTGCTTTTCCTTTTCCTAATGGCAGGAAGCGCTTTTGTTGCGGTTTATTATTTCTTCATTCCTTTGGTCAATCTGATTCGGTTCCGTAAGAAAATGTCGGTCGAAAAGGCGGCATTGCTTATTGGCAAGTTCTTCCCCGATATTCAGGATAAGTTGCTGAACACCATACAATTGACCAATGATTTTGAGAGTGATAAGGACAACGAATTGCTCTTGGCTACCATCGAGCAACGAACCGAAAGCCTCTCCCCTGTCAAGTTTACCGATGCAGTCGATCTGAAAGGCAACCTGAAATATCTTGCTGTGTTTTTCGGACTTTTGGCGCTGCTCTTGTGTTTGGTGATTTTCTTCCCGAAATTTGCCGTGCAGCCTACGCAACGAATCGTCAATTACGAACAGCATTTTGAGAAACCCCTACCCTATCAAGTCGTTATCAATCAGACGGATATTGAGACAACACAAGGTCAGGATGTGAAATTCAGCATATCGGTGACGGGCGAACGAATCCCCGATGCTTTCTTCGTGAAAAGCAGTCAAGGCCAACAGATGATGCAGAAAAACTCGGTGAATGAATTTGAATATACCTTCAAAAACCTTTACAACGATTTGGATTTCAATGTTGTAGGTGGCGAATACCATAGTCAGGACCTGCACATTACGGTGCATCCTAATCCGGCGCTTCTCTCCTATCGCTGCGACTTGCATTATCCTAATTACATTCATCGTGAAAATGAGACTTTGGAAGGCAAGACACGCCTGATTGTTCCGCAAGGCACACAAGTCGATTTTCACTTTTTCACCCGTGATGCTGAAAACGCATACGTTTTTGCAGATTCGTCGCGTATCGATTTGAATGTCAACGATAACGAGGCTTTGTATTCCTTCACGGCGGCTAATTCAGGCAAGTTCGATTTTCATTTGAGCAACGAATGGAATTCCAATATGGAACCTCTCGCCTTTTCCGTTGACGTGTTGCCCGATGCTTATCCTGACATTCGCGTCGAGTCTTTCGATGAGCAGCTTTCAACTGATGTTTATTTCTCAGGCCTCCTTACCGATGATTATGGTTTTACGAAGTTGACATTCAATTGTTTAATCAAGCATCCGCAGGAAAAGAATGTGGTTAGGTCCATTGCTTTTGATGCTTCGCAGACGCGCACTTCGTTTTTCTATCATTTCAATATGGATAGTCTGGGCGTTATGCCTGGTCAGGATATGGAAGTCTTTTTTGAGGTTTGGGATAACGATGGTTTCCAAGGACCGAAATCGAAACGCTCCGAAACTTTCGCTTATTACAAGCCTTCCGAATCTGCTTTGGATAGCATTGCTGACAAAAATGCTGAAGACATTCTTGACAAGCTTTCACAGAAATCGAAAGAGGCCGACAAACTGCAAAACGACATTGAGAAGATGCTTCAGGACCTGATTCAGAAGAAGGAATTGGATTGGTCGGACAAGGAAAGGATGAAGGATTTGATTGAAAAGCAGAATGAAATTCAGGAAGAATGGAACAAACTGCAAAAGGAACAGCAGGATTTGAAGGATTTCATGGAAAAGAACGAGGTTGCTAACGAAGACTTATTGAAAAAACAAGAGCAAATCAACAAGCTTTTCGACCAAGTTATTCCTGATGAGATGAAGAAACTGATGGATGAACTGCAGAAGATGCTTGATGAAATGCCGCGTGAGCAGATGCAGCAGATGATGCAGGATATCAAGAAAAACAACCAGTCGATGCAGGAAATGCTCGACCGCAATCTCTCGCTTTTGGAACAGTTGAAAATGGAAAAGGATTTGACTGATTTGGCGGAAAAACTGAATCAGTTAGGAGAGGAGCTGAAGAATCAGGAGGAAGGTAAGCAAGATGGAGGAAAACAGGAAGGTAATGAGGATTCCCAGAAATCGGCAGAGGAAGCTAAGGAAGAGTTCAACAAGATGATGGACGAACTGGATGATTTGCTTGAGAAGAATAAAGACATCCAGCAGCCTTTCGATGTTGACAAGGACGAAGCCATGCAGGAAAGCATTGAGCAGGATTTGAATGACGCTTCGCAACAGGAACAGTCGGGTCAGCAGCAAAAATCGCAGCAAAACAAACAGAAAGCAGGGGAGAAGATGCAGGAGATGGCCAATAACATGTTGATGCAGATGCAGGGCGGCGATATGGAGCAAATGGCCGAAGATGCTTATTTGGTGCGTGTGCTTTTGGAAAATGTGGTTCACGCTTCGCACGAGCAGGAAGACTTGATGACCGAAATTGGTAAAATGCGCACCGACGATCCTTCGCTTGTCGAAAAAATCATTACTCAAAAGGAAATCGCTGATAATTTTGTTATGGTTCGCGATTCCTTAAAGAGTATGGCCATGCGCCAGCCGATGATTCAGAATTTCGTTTTTGATGAATTGCATATCATTGAAGACCAAACTGGTTTGGCGATGGAGTATTTGAACAATCTGAAACTTTCCTCGGCCGTGAGAAATCAGCAGACTTCCATGATGTCAATGAACAATCTGGCCTTGATGTTGGCCGAATCGCTTGAGCAAATGGAAAACTCGATGAGTATGCAAGGTATGCCAATGCAAAGCAAACAATGCAAGTCGGGACAATCACAAAGTCTTCAGAACATGAAGCAAATGCAGCAACAGCTCGGCGAACAGTTGAAACAGATGCAGCAGCAGATGCAACAGCAAAAACAGCAAGGGCAACCCCAATCCAGTTCGATGAGCGAGCAGTTTGCCCGCATGGCTGCTGAACAGGAAATGTTGCGCCAAGGCATGCAGCAAATGCTCAAGGAAATGAAGGAAAACGGGCAGTTGGGCGACGATGGCCTGAATGAGATTATCAAGGACATGGAAAAATTGGAGGAGGACCTCGTAAACAAGCGTATAACGCGCCAAACCATTGAGCGTAATAAGGAAATCGTTTCACGCATGTTGGAGTCGCAGAAGGCCCAGGAAAAGCGCGATCAAGACGAAACCCGAAAGAGCAATGAATTTAAAGGTTCGCAATTCGACCGCAAGATTGATGAATATATCTACGAGCAGACTTTGAAGAAGAATCAGGAATTTCTGCGTAAGAATCCTATCGAATATGCGCCTTTCTATAAGGATAAAATCAACGAGTATTATCTTCGTAAAAATACAAATAATTAGCAAATGATTCGTTTTCAGACCATTGATGTTGAAATGCCAGTCATCGATTATGATGAGGCAAAACTTTGGATTGACGATGTTGTCAAGCGACACGGCAAATCGGTAGGGGAGTTGTACTATTATTTTTGCAGTGATGATAAATTGTTGGAAATCAATCAGCAACGCTTAGGTCATGATTTTTATACTGATATTGTTACATTTCCTTTAACGGATTGTGAATCAGTTATTTCGAGCGAATTTTGTCTGAGTTTGGATCGTATTGCTGAAAACGCACAGACTTTTGGCCGCAGTTATGAAAGCGAATTGCACCGTGTCATTATCCATGGCGTCTTGCATCTGATAGGCTTCGACGATTTGACTGATGAAGACGAGAAAATGATGCGGATGAAGGAGGAAGAATCGTTGAGTTTGTTACAATTTTAATCATGGAAATTACTAATAAACACGTAGATATATTTGATGGAACACGAATTTTGGTTCGAACACGGATTAAACGGATTGACACGGATTGTTTTGCTCGCAAAACAAAAATCCGAAAAATCAGTGTTATCCGTGTTCAATAAGAAAAAAGGTTGTGTTTAATAATATGTGTTTTATTTAAATAATTCATTATCAATTTTATAAAACTATTGTTTCATGTGAAACACGAGTAAGATGATTTTTGAAGAGTATGATATAATAGTGGTGGGAGCTGGCCATGCAGGTTGCGAGGCCGCTGCCGCTGCCGCAAATTTGGGCAATAAGGTTTTGCTCATCACCATGGACTTGCGCCTGTTCGCTTCCATGTCGTGCAATCCTGCCATGGGCGGCATTGCCAAGGGCCAGATTGTGCGCGAAATTGATGCTTTGGGCGGTTATTCGGGCATTGTCTCCGACCGCACCATGATTCAGTTCAGAATGTTGAACAAGTCGAAAGGACCCGCCATGTGGAGTCCGCGTTGCCAAAGCGACAAGATGATGTTCTCGGCCGAATGGCGCAGCATGTTGGAAAAAACTCCCAATCTCGATTTCTGGCAAGATGCCGTTGTTGGTTTGCTTTTTGAGGGCGACCAAGTTAAAGGTGTCGTTACCAAAATGGGTGGCGAAATCCATTCAAAGGCTGTCATTTTGACCAATGGAACTTTCTTGAATGGTTTGATTCATATCGGTGAGCAGCATTTTCCAGGCGGAAGAATGGGGGAGGTTGCGAGTTATGGCATCACCGAGCAACTCAAGGAAATTGGCTTTGAAGCCAAAAGACTGAAGACAGGTACGCCTGTTCGTGTTGACGGCAGAACCATAGATTTCAGTCGTCTCATCGAACAAAAAGGTGACGACGATGTGGTTGGTTTCTCGTATAACGAACCGTTCAAGATCACCAAACAACGCAGTTGCTGGATTGCCCATACTTCTTTGAAAGTCCACGATACCTTGCGTAAAGGTTTCAAATATTCGCCTATGTTTAATGGACGCATCAAAGGTGTTGGTCCGCGTTATTGTCCGAGCATTGAAGATAAGATTGACCGTTTTGCCGGAAAGGATGCACATCAGCTGTTTGTCGAACCAGAGGGCTGGACCACGGAAGAATACTATCTGAATGGTTTCAGTTCATCTTTGCCGGATTATATCCAATATGAAGCCTTGCGCCAAATCGAGGGCTTTGAAAACGCAAAGATTTTCCGTCCGGGTTATGCCATCGAGTATGATTATTTTCCGCCTGAGCAATTGCATCATTCGCTTGAAACGCGGAAAATTCATGGTTTGTTCTTTGCAGGGCAGATCAATGGCACTACGGGTTATGAAGAAGCCGCATGCCAGGGTTTGATGGCGGGTATCAATGCCCATCATCTGATTCATGATAATCAGCCGTTGGTTTTGTCGCGTTCCGAGGCATACATTGGTGTTTTGATTGATGATCTGATTACCAAAGGCGTTGATGAGCCTTATAGAATGTTTACCAGTAGGGCAGAATATCGTATTTTGTTGCGACAAGATAATGCTGACAGCAGATTAACGGAGATGTCCTATAAAATGGGTCTGGCTAAGGAAGACCGTTATCAGCGTTACTTGGAAAAGAAGCGTAAGGTTGAGGAAATCATCGGTTTTTTGAACGAAAACTATGTTTATCCTGATGAAATCAATGGCTTGTTGCAGTTGAAGGAATCTTCGACAATTGACCAGAAAGTGAAATTGTCGTATATGTTGCTGCGTCCTCAGATAAGTCTTTTCGAAATGGTTGATACGCTTTCAAGTCTAAAAGAACGCTATAATTTGGATGATAGATTTGTGAAGGAATGTGTTGAGGAAGCTGAAATTTTAGTAAAATATGACAGCTATATAACGAAGGAAAATGAATTGGCAGATAAACTGAACCGTTTGGAAAACGTCAAATTGCCTGTTGATTTCGACTATCATAGTCTGACTTCGCTTTCATACGAATCGCGCGAAAAGCTGATCCGCTACAAGCCCGAAACACTTGGCCAGGCCTCGCGAATCAGTGGCATTTCGCCTGCTGATATAAATGTATTAGCCATATTTTTAGGAAGATAGAGAATTGTTCCACATGAAACACTGAATCAATATGAGTAATAAATGTCCTTGGTGCCAATCAGAAAAAGCACACAAACATCTGAGTTTAAAAGACTATTTTCTGACGCAAGAACCATTTGATATTATGGTTTGTGAAGATTGTGGTCTGCTTTACACCACACCGAAACCTTCCGATGAAAAACTTGGTGATTACTATAAATCGGATGAATATTACAGTCATCAGGAAAACAAGAAAGGCTTTATTCCTCGTGTTTATGAGGCGGTGAAATCGGTGAATTTGAAACACAAAATTGCCATTGCCGCGCAAGGAAAAGAACCTGGCAGATTGCTTGATATTGGCTGCGGAGTTGGCGATTTCCTTCATTTTGCTGAACAGAACGGTTGGCAATGCACAGGTGCCGAACCTTCAGAAGATGCAGCATCAATTGCAAAAAAAAGAATCAAAGCAGAAATTATGCTTCCTAAAGATTTGGAAAAATTGCCTGATGAAAGCTTTGATGTCATCACGATGTGGCATGTTTTGGAGCATGTTTCCGATTTGCAGTGGCAAGTTAATCAGCTGAATAGGCTTTTGAAAAAAGGTGGAAGACTTGTCATTGCTATACCGAATTTCAGGTCGTATGACGCACAGTATTATAAAGATAAATGGGCTGCTTACGATGTGCCGCGCCATTTGAACCATTTTTCACAAGATTCTATTGCTAAAATATTTAATATCAATGGTTTAATTCAAAATCAAACGCAGAAATTGGTTTGGGATGCTTTTTATATTTCTTTCATGAGTGAAAAATATCGCCAAAAGAGCTTGCCATTGCTGAGAGGAATTTATCGTGGCATGATTTCCAATTTGAAAGCGAGGAAAAGTGGTGAATGGTCGAGTTTGGTTTATGTGTTTGAAAAGCGGATTTAACGCATTTTGAAAAATTGGGTGTTTTTAGGCGATTTTAGACGTTTTAGGTTTTTTATGGAGCTGTGTTCAAAATCGAGAAAATAATGGATTAGAATTGATGTTTTGTAATGTATTGAATTTTAGATAGTTATTTCGTATATGAGAAATCTACATAAATATCGGTCACTTGGTTTTGTCTTTCTTGGACTTTCTTTGCTTTTTGTCTTTCTTTTAGCTTTGGATTTTCTCTTTGTTTCCAATCCTAAGCGAATTGAGGCAAAAGTTCAGCGTAAGGTTTCAGAATTGCAAAACGATTTGAATTCAATAGCGGTTGAGGATTTGAAATCTTCTGAGTTTGGCAAACGTGAAATCGGTCTTTATGTTTATTCAAACGATTCGTTAGTTTCTTGGAATCAAAATTCAATTAGTTCGCGTCTTTTGAAACGTCGTTCGGTTTTGGGCCGTGACACGATTTGCAATCTGCTTTCAGGTAATTATTTCGTGCATTCGTTTGAACATAATAATCGCTCGTATTTTCTCTTTAAGTGCCTCAATACCAATTATAAAATCGACAATAAGTTCTTCCCGAATGAATTTTGCCTGCTTCGTTCTTTAGCAGACATTCATGTGATTTTTACGAATGAAGAAACTGCATATAAAGTCTATTCTCGTGATGGTAACGTTTTGTCTTACTGTGATTTCAATTTGGTTCAGGCCATAAAGTCACCTTATAAGGAAATTGCTGTATCCTTGTTGGTTTTATTATTGCTCACGGCTTTTGTTTTCTTGTTTTTATCCTTCGAAAAATCGCAAAAATGCCTCGACCGAATCAAAGGCATGGAGAAACCTTATTTTGTTGAAATCAGTTTGGTTGCTGTTTTTTTGTTGTCGGTTCTTCTTACTTATTTGCGCTATCAGTCAGAAAATAAGAAGGAAAACGCTTATATGGTTGCTGCTGCCGAAAAACTGGGGCAAAAGCAAGATGCTGATTTTGAGGATTCTTTTATTCAGTTTAAGCAAAAAGTTGCGACAGATTCGGTTTTGCGCGAAATGGTTTTTTCTGAAAGCAATGTACTTTCTGATGTGGTTTTGGGCTATTCGAGGGAATTGCTTTTCGATGAGATAATGAAAGCCTATTCCGTTTCGTTGACGGTTTGCGAACCGAACGAGGAAATCACGATACAACCAGAAGGTTACACGGTCAATTGTGATAGTTATTTTCTTGACTTATTGGCAAATAACGAATCAAAAAGGGTAGGAGATGGTTTGTATTTCATTGATTATTTCGCCCTTGATCCAAATTATCTGGCGAAAATCAAACTGTTTGATGTGGATTCCGTCAGGCAGAAAACACTCTATTTTGAATTTTACAAACCGATTGCGCCAGAGGGTTTCGGCTTCCCGTATTTTCTCCAGGAAAACAACAGCAACATGCCGTATGATTATTCGGTTGCCAGCTATCGTGACAGCATTTTGGTTTACAAATACGGTGAATTTGTCTATCCGAATTTCGTCAACGATTTGAATATCAAGGACAAACAATTCACTTTTGATAAGGAACAAAAACATTATTCAATAATAAATGACGAAAAGAATGTTCTGATTGTCAGCACGGAAAAGAAAAGCTGGGCTGAAAAAACGGCACCGTTTGGCGTGATTTTCCTGATTTTATTAGTGCCAGTCGTGATTCTTTATTTCATAGTCAGGCCGCGAAAGCAAGAAGATTGGAAACGTAAGAGTTTAGGCAACAAGTTTCAAATGGTGGTTTTGCTTACCTTGAGTCTTTCGTTTTTTGTAGTTGGCCCAATTTCTGTCATTTACATGCGTGGACTTTACAATCAGAAAACCATGGATTCGCAGTTTGTGACCACGAGAACCGTGCTTTCGGAGATGCAAAACGACATAGATTTTGCGGCCATCGAAACGCAAAACCAGCGGGCGGTTTGGACCGAAATCCTGCAAAGGTATTCAAGGACGTTTTTCACCGATTTGAATCTTTACGGCTTGAACGGTCAGCTGATTGCCTCGACGCGCCCCGAAATATTTGAAAACTATCTGCAAGCAACCTTGATGAATGCCGAGGCGTTCAGAAACTTGCGCGGCAACCGTAGTCTTTATTACACGCACGAGGAAAGTCTGGGCAAAGGAAAATACCAATCGGCCTACATCCCGATTACTGACGAAAGGGGTAACGCCTTGGCTTATCTGAACACGCCTTATTTTTCTTCAGAGTTGGATTTGCGGACAGAAATCATCAGTTTCGTGATGACTTATCTCAACATCATTTTGCTTTTGCTGATGGTTTCCTTACTCTTGATTTTAAGTGTGACGCGAAGACTGACCAAGCCGTTATCGTTGATTCAGAGCAAGATGCAAAGCGTTCAGTTGGACAGAAACAACGAACCGATTGATTGGAAAAGCAACGATGAAATCGGGGCATTAATTGAACAGTACAACCAATTGATTGTCGAACTGGAGAAAAGCGCCAACCTGATTGCCCGCAACGAGCGCGAAAGCACCTGGCGCGAAATGGCAAGGCAAGTGGCGCACGAAATCAAGAACCCGTTGACACCGATGCAATTGAGCGTGCAGTATTTAGTGAAAGCCTATAACGATGGGGCAGAGGACATTGGCGACCGCCTGAAACGCACGGCCAACACGCTTTTGGAACAAATCAACGACCTTTCGGAGATTGCATCGGCTTTTTCATCGTTTGCCAAACTGCCTGAAAATCATCCTGAAACGCTCGATTTGGCTTCACTTTTGCAAGGTGTCGTCAACTTGTATAATGTTGAGGAAAACATAAGTTTCACTTATCATTACGACATGAAAAAAGAGCATCTTTTCAACGGCGACAAGACCAATCTGAACCGCGCTTTCGGCAATATCGTGAAGAACGCCGTGCAAGCCATCGGAAACAAGACTGATGGAAAAATTGATGTGGAACTGATTGATAATGAGCAGAAATACATCATCAAGATAAAGGACAACGGCAAAGGCATCAAGGAGGAAGACAAGAAGAAGATTTTCCTGCCGAATTTCACCACCAAATCGAGTGGAACGGGCTTGGGACTGGCCATGGTTTACAACATCATTCAGGTGGCGGATGGACGCATCAATTTTGAAAGCGAAGAAGGCGTTGGCACGGCTTTTATCATTGAGCTATTCAGGAAATAAAGAAATGAATTATTGATAATTTTTGAAACAAGGACTTGCGCCAGCAAGGCCACATTCGCCTGATTCGCCCAATTCGCGGTTCTTTCCTTGCGTCCGGTAGGCAAGGACACAGCAATCCAATTTGTAACCACGATGTTTTTTCGACCGCGAATTTAGCGAATTTAGCGAATAAGGAATCCGCTTCGCGTATTCTCTGATTTCCACTCTGCGTCCAAGGTAGTGTTTCAAACAGTGTGTCCGAAGTCTGTTGACTTCAGGGATGCGATGCAAAATTAGACAATAGTTTTCATATTTGTATCAGTTGGTGAAAAAATCGTAGTTTTGCCATGCGGCCGGACGAGGGAACGGGCTCTGCTGGGGAGCAACCCGCCAGCAATAAGGCCGAGCCTACACTGAATGCAGTGAATCGTGAGAGCCGTCATGATTGGCGGCTCCGATTGCATTCAGGAAGGCGGTTCCGCTAAGAAAACCCATGTCAGCGTCCGTGGAACAGCGTCCTGTCGGTGGTTATTCTG